>CAYVBN010000278.1:0-13924 GCA_964449645.1 uncultured Hyphomicrobiales bacterium | reverse complement strand
TTCCAGGTCCACCTAAACTCCCAAGTCACAAACTCCCAAGTCGCCGCGTGGCCGGGTTTCCCGGCCACCAGTTCCTTGAAATGCCGTCGCGACCCGGCGGCCGTCGAGGGGCGCTGCGGGCGCGCCTGCGGCCCTGGTGCGTGGCGGCCCCGCTCGCCGGCTGCGCGTTCGTCCTCGCCTTCACCGAGACGGTTGGTCTCCGTCGGCCAATGTGAACATTCGCGTTGAAACTGATTGCAGCCCGGCTGCCTTCCGGGTGCGCCGCCGCGCCTTATGATGCGCGGCGGCCGACGGCGCGGCTATCGCCTCGCCGTGCGCGGCCGCCGGGACACCGGTTCGCTGTTGCTCCCGCCCCGCACGACGCGCAGCGAAGGCGCGTCGGCCACGGACCGCCAAGGAGGCGCGTCGAACAACGACACGAGAAAATCCAGAAAGGCGCGCGTCTTCGGCACGCCGCGCTGATGGGCGGGATAGACCGCCGAGATGATGTGCCCGTCCGTCTGATAGTCCGCGAGAACTTCGACCAGCTTTCCACTCTGCAACATCGTATGCGCGTAATAGTCCGCCACCTGCACGATGCCGAGACCGGCCGCCGCCGCCTCCACCAGCGCCTCGTGGCTGTTGGCGGTGAGCACGCCGGTCGGAGCCATGCGCCGCTCGGCGCCGCCTTGCCGGAAGCGCCAGTCCCACAGCCGCCCGTCCCGCGGGCGGCGGTAGGTCAGGCATCGGTGCGCGTGCAGGTCGTCCGGCGTGCGCGGCACGCCGAGCTCGGCGAGATAGGCGGGAGACGCGCACAGCACGTAGCGCGACATGGCGAGACGCCGCACCGCGAGGCTCGAGGCGTGCAGCTCACCGATCTGCACGGCGATGTCCATGCCCTCCTCCATCGTGTAGGGCACGTAGTTGGTGCAGACGATCTCCAGCGTCACCGACGGATAGCTGCGCATGAACTCCGACAGGCGCGGCACGATCCACATGCGGCTGAGGCCCGACGGCAAGCCGACGCACAACCGTCCGCTCGGCACGCTGGCGGCGCGGCTGACGTTCTGCTCGGCCATCTGCAGGTCGGCGGCAATCTGCTTGCAGCGCGCATAGAACTCCGAGCCCTCGGCGGTGAGGCTCAGCCGGCGGGTCGAGCGATTGAGCAGCCGCGCATTCAGCCGCGCTTCGAGCCGCGCCAATGTGGCGCTGACGGCGGAGGTGGATACGCCCAACGCACGCGCCGCCGCGCTGAGCGAGCCGGCTTCCACGACGCGCAGGAAAACCAGGATGCCGTGAAGATTACCCACGAGCGTTCATCCGGTGATGCCGCCAAGTGTAGAGCATGATCGCGAAAAATGGATACCGGTTTTCGGAAAAGATCATGCTCAAACCAGAGTGCTCGGCGTCGCCGCAGCAGCGATCCAGACCTGCATCAACGGACCTTATCTCATAGGGGGAAACAGCCATGGCCGTCGTGTTCGGAGCCGATAGTCTCAAAAAAGCACTGTCGATGAAGGAGATCATCGACCTGCTGGAAAAGGCCTCCATCCATGAGGCGGCCGGGCGCAGCATGATGTCGCCCAAAATCCATTTCGATTTCGAGAGTGGCTTCCTGCGGTATTTGTTCGCAGCCGACTATGAAGCCGGCTACGGCGCCTCGAAAGCCTATCACGTCGTCAACGGCGTGGCCCGCTATGTCGTCACGCTCTACCGGCTGAAGGACGGCGAGATCCTGGCGCTGCTCGACGGCCGGCACATCACCGATCTGCGCACCGGCGGCGTGAGCGGCGTGGTCGCACGCCGCGTGCCGATCGAGGGTCCGGTGTCGCTCGGCATCATCGGCTCGGGTCACCAGGCGCGCGCGCAGCTCGAGACCCTGGCCGCGGTCTACCGGATCGGCGCGTGTGCGGTGTTCAGCCCGACTCCCGCAAACCGCGAGGGCTTCGCGCGCGACCTGGGTCAGTCTCTGGGCATCGACATCACGCCGGTCGACAGCGCGGAAGCGGCCGTGCGCAACCGCAACGTCGTCGTCGCCGCGAGCAGCGCGCGCGGCAAGGAACCCGTCCTGCGCGGCGAATGGCTCGACGGCTGCCGCCTCCTCTGCGCGGTCGGCAACACGCGGCCGCAATTCGCGGAAGCGGACGTCGCGTGCTTTGCCCGCTCCAGCCTGGTCGTGCTCGACACCGTGCACGCCCTCGAGGAAGCGGGCGAGCTGCGGCAGGCGAAGGCGGCGGGCAAACTGCCGCAGGCCAAGCTCGCGACGCTCGGCCAGGTTGCGACCGGCGCCGTACCGATCCCCGCGAGCGGCCTTGTGACGTTCAAGAGCGTCGGCACCGCCCTGCAGGATCTGGCGCTCGCCGGCCGCTACTACGAATTGCTCGGCGACCGCCCCGATCTGCCCCGCGCCTCCGACCTCGGCGTGACCGAATAGCGATTATCAAGGCGTGCGTTGAGGGTAATTGCAAATGGAACTGACTGTTCTGCCGGGCTGATCGCTCTAGAGTCGATGCGCCCGGCGGACAACAAATCGAAACCGACGCCGCAACCGACGAACGAGGAACGCCATGGGGATAGAGCTGAAAGGCGTCATGCAGGCGCCCGTCACCCCTTTGCACGATGATTTCAGCTTCGACGTCGACGGGTTCGAGCGCATGGTGGATTTCCACATCCGCCACGGTGCGCCGGCCATCGCCTGGCCGCACCACAAGGCGGAGTCGCTCAACCTCACGATCGAGGAGCGCAAGCGCGGCGCGGAAGCGGCCGTGCGCTCGGCCGCCGGCCGCGTGCCGGTGTCGATCTTCGTCAGCGCGCTGTCGATAGAGGACACACTCGATCTCGCCCGCCACGCGCAGAAGGCGGGCGCGAGCGCGATCCTGGTCATCACGCCCTATTTCTGGAAGCCGACCGCGGACGCGATCTACGATTATGTGGTCGAGATCGGCTCGTCGATCGACCTGCCGCTTCTCACCTACAACTCGCCCGGCTATCTCGCCGGCATCGAGTTCACCGCCGACCTCACCCGCCGTCTCATCGAGCGGCTGCCGAATTTCATCGGCATGAAGGACGCGAGCTTCCAGAGCGAGAAGTTCCTCGAGATTTC
Organism: uncultured Hyphomicrobiales bacterium; assembly: GCA_964449645.1. Lineage (GTDB taxonomy): Bacteria > Pseudomonadota > Alphaproteobacteria > Rhizobiales > Xanthobacteraceae > CAYVBN01. Next base: position 10,842 of record CAYVBN010000278.1, on the reverse strand, counting down.
GCGCATCGCCACCAACATGCGGCCGGGCTTCGCCATGATCACCGGCGTCGAGTTCCTGCTGCCCTCGATCCCGCTCGGCGGCGCGGGCTCGTTCTCGGCCGCCGGCGCGATCTCGCCGCATCTCTGCAACGAGCTCTATGACTCCTGCGTCTCCGGCAACTGGCCGAAGGCGCGCGAGTGCCAATACAAGATCACGCGCCTCTGGCACTTGTTCCGCGAGCAATATCCGTCGTCGCTCAAGGGCGGCATGGTGATGATGGGCCGTCCCGTCGGCCCGACCCGCGCGCCGCTGCCGACCGCCACCAAGGAGCGGCAGGACTACATCCGCACCCAGCTCGAAGAGCTCGGCATCCTCCAGAACGAGCCTCACGGCTGGTAACGAGCTTGGACACCGCCATGTCGACATTCGAACCCGGACTGGTGCACACGCCGGTGACGCCGTTCACGGCCGACCGCCGCATCGACTTCGACCTCTATGCCCGCGTCCTCGAATTCCATCTCGAGAACGGCGCGGACTCGCTGGCGCTGCCGATGCATGTCGGCGAGTCGGTGAGCCTCACCGACGCCGAGAAGATCGAGGTCCTCGCCTACGCCATCGGACAGGTGAAGGGCCGCGTGCCGGTCATCGCCCATGTCAGCCAGTCCGGCACCTCCCTGGCGGAGAATCTCGCACGCAAGGCGGAAGCGGCCGGCGCCTCCGCGATCATCGCCACCACGCCGTATTACTGGACGCCGCAGCCGCCGATGATGCTCGAGCATTTCGTCCGGATCGGCTCGGCGGTGCGCATTCCCTTCTACGTCTACAATTCGCCCGAAGAGATGGGCGGCACCAAGATCACCACCGATCTCACGCTGAAGCTGCTCGGCCGGCTCGACAACTTCGTCGGACTCGTCGACGCGAGCCTCGATTGGCAGTTCCTGATCGACGTCGTGTCGAACGCACGCGCGAAGCACCCCGACTTCCAGCTTCTGTCCGGCTACGAATATCTCATCTCGGCCGGTGCCATCGGCGCCCGCGGCGCCTTTGCGCCGCACGCCGGGATCGCCCCGAACCTCGTCCGCCGACTTTACGAGCGCTGCCGCCAGGAGGCCTACAACGCCGCGCGGGGCCCGCAGGAAGACTTCGCAGAGTTGCGCCATGCGGTGAAGGCGGCCGGCTTCGCCGGGTTGAAGGGCGCGATGCGCCTGATGGGCCGGGACGTCGGCGCGCCGCGCGCTCCGGTGCCGCCGCTGAAGGCGTCCGAATACGAAGCTCTGGCCGCGGCATTGAACGGCATGGCGTTCCTGCAGGACGAGCCGCGCGGCTGGTAGTCCGCGCGCGTGAGCCTGCGCGCCTCGGCGGCTGGCTCACCGCGGCGTCGCAAATCGGAGGAAACGAACCATAAAGGAGAGGAGACAAACCATGGCACATCTGCGTGCGCGGATCGGCGCTCTGGTGGCCGCGGCAGTCCTTACTGCAGCGACCGCGATCACGGCCCAGGCAGCCGAATATCCGGACCGGGTGATCCGCGTGATCGTGCCCTCGGCGGCGGGAGGCGGCACCGACCTGTCGTTCCGGCGCATCGAGCCAAAGCTGAGCGAAATCCTCGGCGGGACGATCGTGATCGAAAACCATCCGGGTGCGACCGGCAACATCGGCGCGATGATGGTCGCGCAAGCACCGCCGGACGGTTACACGCTGCTCGTGGTGATCTCGTCGCACGTGATCAATCCGTCGATCATGAAGAACGTCCCATACGACGTGGAGCGCGACTTCGTGCCGATCTCCTTCACCATGTCGGTGCCGAGCATGCTCGTGTCGTCACCCACGGTTCCGGCGAAAAATCTCAAGGAGCTGATCGCCTACATCCGCTCCAAGCCCGGCGAGCTCAACTTCGCATCAGCCGGCGTCGGCAGCATGCCGCACCTGATGATGGAGCTGTTTCTCAACGAGACCGGGCTGAAGATGCAGCACATCCCCTACAAGGCCATCGCGCCCGGCCTCAACGACGTGATCGGCAACCATGTCACCCTGATCGCCAGCAACGTGCTCACCTCCGTGCCGTTCGTGCGCAGCGGCCAGTTGCGCGCCTACGGCGTCACCGGCGCGCAGCGCTCCGTCGTCGCGCCCGACATCCCGACGCTCGCCGAAGCCGGCGTGCCGGGTTACGCGGCGGTGCAGTGGTTCGGGCTTGCCGCGCCCAAGGGCACGCCACGCCCGATCATCGAGAAGCTGCACGCCGCCGTGGTGAAGGCACTGAACGATCCGGAGATCAAGGCGGCGCTCGTCCGCGACGGCGCCGAGCCGATGCCCAGCAAGACCCCGGAGGAATTCGGCGCGTTCATGAAGTCCGAAGGGATCAAGTGGCAGAAGGTGGCCAAGCAAGCTGGTCTCGCCAAGTAACCGGCGCCGCCTTTCACACCTGAATGCGCCCTCCGCGGCCTGTATACGCAGCGCCGCGGATGTCGTTTCACGGCTTCCTGGAGAACGAGTCGCGGATCACCCCGAGTCGTCGGCTGGCTCCGCCCGTCTGGCCCGCGCTCTCCTCCCGACAGCCCGCCAGCCCCATGTCGTCGAGACGGCCGGTCGTGTTGTCGAGCAGCAGGTGACGGCAGCGATTGGGTTCGATCTCGCCCGAGATGATCTTGCCGGTGCGATCGTCGGCCGGGCGCGTGAGCCCGGCCCCCGGCGGGGCGAACATCATCTCGATGAGCGGCGAGTGGCCGATCACGAACAGGCAAAAGGCCAACAGGAACAGGGCGATGGTCGTGGCGACCACCGCCCGCCGGGCCTCGTCGGGTCGGCGGCGGCCCGCACGCGAGGCCGGACGCACACGCACCGGAGCGGCGATGGAGCGGGCCGGCGCGCTCGCGCCGGCAGGGGATCGAGGAGCCTTAAGCATCTGATTTGCGCTGACTTCTTATTGTCCAGGCCAGGGTAATTTGACGTTTACTGAGGAAGAATGAACGATCGGCGCTAAATCAGAGCGCGTTCGGATTTGGTTAACCTCCGGTGTCCGGCTGATCGGCCGATGGAACCGGCCGAAGGGCCATGGACGTTGCGGCTGCGACCGGGCATGACAACCGCATGAAGTTCCTCGACCAGGCCAAGGTTTACATCCGCTCGGGCGACGGCGGCGCCGGTTGCGTGTCGTTCCGGCGCGAGAAGTTCATCGAATTCGGCGGACCAGACGGCGGCGACGGCGGACGCGGCGGCGACGTCGTCGCGCTGTGCGTCGACGGTCTCAACACCCTCATCGATTACCGCTACCAGCAGCACTTCAAGGCGAAGTCCGGCGGGCACGGCATGGGCAAGAACCGCTCGGGCGCGGCCGGCCAGGACATCGTGCTCCGGGTGCCGGTCGGCACGCAGATCTTCGACGAGGACAACGAGACCTTGCTCGCCGACCTGACCGAGGTCGGCCAGAAGGTCGTTCTGGCGCGCGGCGGCAACGGCGGCTTCGGCAACGCCCATTTCAAATCCTCGACCAATCGTGCGCCGCGGCACGCCAATCCGGGCCAGCCGGGCGAGGAGCGCACCATCTGGCTGCGCCTCAAGCTGATCGCCGACGCCGGGCTGGTCGGTCTGCCCAACGCCGGAAAGTCGACCTTTCTGGCCGCCGTGAGCGCCGCCAGACCGAAGATCGCCGATTATCCGTTCACGACGTTGCACCCGCAGCTCGGCGTCGTCGATGTCGACGGGCGCGAGTTCGTGCTGGCCGACATTCCGGGCCTGATCGAGGGCGCGCACGAAGGACTCGGACTCGGCGACCGCTTCCTCGGGCATCTCGAGCGCTGCCGCGTGTTGCTGCATCTGGTCGACGGCACCGGCGAGGACGCCGGCAAGGCCTATGCGACGGTGCGCGGCGAGCTTGATGCCTATGGACACGGGTTGGTCGAGAAGCCGGAGATCGTCGCGCTCAACAAAGCCGACGCGATGAGCCCCGAGGACGTCGCGCGGCAAACGGCGGCGCTGCGCCAAGCCGTTCGGGCGACCCATGGAGACGGCGGCGAACCGCGCATCCTCGTGCTCTCGGCCGCGAGCGGCCGCGGCGTCACGGAAGCGCTGCGGGCGCTGCTCGCCATCATCGACGCGCAGCGCACGAGAGAGAAGAAGCCCGCGAGCGCACCGGCGTGGCATCCATAACGCGGAGACGGTGAGCCGGCTTCCTCGCACGCCTCACGCCGAGGCGCGCCGGCGTGCCGCCATGGCACGGATCATGTCGGCGAGACGGGCCGCATCCTTCGGCGCCGCGCTTTTCTGATCGTTGTCGAAATAGCAGTAGACGGTTCGGCCCTCGCGCGACCAGCGCACGATATCCCGCGCCCATCGGCGCAGCGTCGCCTCGGCATAGCGTCCCTTGTAGGCGCCGCCCGGCCCATGTCCGCGCACGTAGACGTGGCGCGCGGTGACCGTCCAGGGCGCCGGCGCATCGTGGTGGTCGGAGAGGCAGAGCGAAATGCCGCACGCACGCAGCAGGTCGAGGATATCGCTCTCGTACCAGCTCTCGTGCCGGAACTCGAACGCATAGTCGTAGGTCTTGGGCAGCAGCTTGAGGAAGGACGCGAGCCGCTCCCGGTTGGCGGTGAACTGCGGCGGCAACTGGAACAGCACGGGCCCGACCTTCGGCCCCAGCGCTTTGAGGCGGGTCTGCATCAGCGCGATGCTGTTGCGCGACTTGTCGCTCAGCCGCTTCCAATGCGTGATGAATTTCGACGCCTTCCAGGCGAACAGAAACCCGTCGGGCGTCTGATCGCGCCAGGTCCGCACCGTGTCGAGGCCGGGGGTGCGGTAGAACGAGCCGTTTACTTCGGTGGTCGAAAAATGCGTTCCGTAGTAGCGCAGCCAATCTTTTTTGCGTACGTCCTGCGGATAGAACGGCCCCCGCCAACCGTCGTAGGTCCAGCCTGAGGTCCCAATGAAGACCCGCGGGGCCGGGGTTTCCGCACGTTGCAAAGCGCCTTCCCGTGTGGGAGACCTCCGGGAGCCTCGGCTGACCTGATCAAGCTCCATGTCGCGCAAACTTCCATCTCTGGGCGATTTTCGCCGCATCGTCGTCAAGGTCGGCTCGTCGCTCCTGGTCGACGCGGCCGCCGGCGACGTGAGGCGCGCCTGGCTGCAGTCGCTCGTCGCCGACATCGCCAAGCTGCATGCCGAAGGCCGCGACATGCTGATCGTCTCGTCCGGCGCGATCGCGCTCGGGCGCGCGGTGCTGAAGCTGCCCGGCGGCACGCTCAAGCTCGAGGACAGCCAAGCCGCGGCCGCGGTCGGGCAGATCGCGCTCGCGCGCACCTGGGCGGAAGTCCTCGGCGCGCACCGGATCGCCGCCGGCCAGATCCTCCTCACCATCGGCGACACCGAAGAACGACGCCGCTATCTCAACGCCCGTTCGACCGTCGGCAAGCTGCTCGAATGGCGCGCCGTGCCGGTGATCAACGAGAACGACACGGTCGCCACCAACGAAATCCGCTATGGCGACAACGATCGCCTCGCCGCGCGCGTCGCCACCATGGTGAGCGCCGATCTCTTGGTGCTGCTCTCCGACGTGGATGGTCTCTACGACGCGCCGCCGGGCTCCGGCACGTCGGCCACGCTGGTGCCGCTCGTGCCGCGCATCACGCCGGAGATCGAACAGATGGCCGGAAGCGCCGGCTCGGAGCTCTCGCGCGGCGGCATGCGCACCAAGATCGAGGCCGGCAAGATCGCCACGACCGCAGGCACCCACATGATCATCGCTTCCGGACACGTCGAGCATCCGCTCAGCGCGGTCGCGGCCGGCGCGCCGTGCACGTGGTTCCTCACCCCGGCGAGTCCGGTGACCTCGCGCAAGCGCTGGATCGCCGGCTCGCTCGAGCCGAAAGGCATCCTGACGATCGATGCCGGCGCGGTGGCCGCGCTCCGGCGCGGCAAGAGCCTGCTGCCGGCGGGCGTGATCCGCGTGGACGGCCAGTTCTCGCGCGGCGACGCGGTGATCATCCGCGATCCGGACGGCCAGGAGGTCGGCCGCGGCCTCGTCGCCTACGACGCGGAGGACGCCGACCGTATCAAGGGCCGCGCGTCCTCGGACGTGCTGCTCATCCTCGGTATCGAAGGCCGCGCCGAAATGGTGCACCGGGACGATCTGGTGCTTGGACGCGTCTGATCCGCAGGGGTCAGTCAGAGACATCGCCTGCAGCGGCATTCGGCCGCTTGCTGAGAGACGAACGATCTTTCTCTGCATCGCCATTCCGGCTCTCATCATTCGAGCATGATCTCGTCGAGAAACCGATCACCGCTTTTCGGAATCATGCTTTTTGACTGGAGCATGATCTTGTCCGAAAACCGGTGTCCACTTTTCGGGATCATGCTTTTGACTGGAGCATGATCTTGTCCGAAAACCGGTATCCACTTTTCGGGATCATGCTCTAGGCCTGCGCATAGGCCACCGTGGACAGCAGCGCGATCTCCGCCCTGCGCGAATCGAGGCGGGTGTGCTGCACCACGATCGGAACGTCGGACTCGAAGACGGACGCGTAGTCGGTGTCGCGCGGAATGGGCTGCGGATCCTCGAGATCGTTGAAGCGCAGATGCAGGGTCCGCCGCGCCGGCACGACGACCCGATAAGGACCGATCGGCTCGCGGTCGACGAAGAAGATGGTGATGGAAATGTGCGCGTCGCGATCGCCGGCATTCAGAATGCACGCCGTCTCATGCGACAGCAACGCACGTGTCGAAAACGAGCTCTCCGATGGAATATAGCCTTCCGCAATGGCCCAACGCGTGCGGCCGATTTCGCTCATGCTCACCTCCCTTATGGGACACCAGAACAACCGTTGGAATGAAGGTGGGTTTCATCCCGCCTCGGAGGTAACATTGACCCGTCGGGGAACCTTTCGTCCATTCGCGCGTCACATTCGCGGGAGGCGCAGCCAGATTTCACGGATCTTGTCGAATGCGCGCGATCGTCGTTGATCCCGGTCGGCAGAATTCGGCGCGGGTTGCGGATGTCCCCGAGCCGGCGGCGAGCGAAGGCGCCATTCTGGTCGATACGATCGCGCTCGGCGTGTGCGGAACGGATCGCGAGATCGTCTCCGGCATGTACGGCGAAGCTCCGCCCGGTCAGTCTTATCTGGTGCTCGGACACGAATCGCTCGGCCGCGTGCGCGAGGCGCCGCCCGACTGCGGCATAAAACCCGGCGACCACGTGGTCGGCATCGTGCGCCGGCCCGATCCGGTGCCGTGCTCGGCCTGCGCGGTCGGCGAATGGGACATGTGCCGCAACGGCCAGTACACCGAGCGCGGCATCAAGGCGCGCAACGGCTACGGCTCCGAGCGCTTCCGCATCGAGCCCGAATTCGCCGTGAAGGTCGACCCGGCCCTCGGACTGGTCGGCGTTCTGCTCGAGCCGACCAGCATCGTCGCCAAGGCCTGGGATCAGGTCGAGCGCATCGGCCGGCGCTCGCGCGGCTGGAACGGCACGCGGGTGCTGATCACGGGCGCAGGACCGATCGGCCTCCTGGCGGCGCTCATCGGCCGACAGCGCGGCCACGAGGTGCACGTCTTCGATCGCGCGCAAGACGGCCCAAAGCCGAAACTCGTCGCAGCCATCGAGGCGACCTTTCACAACGGAGCGATCGAGCCGCTGAGCAAGCTCGGCGTCGATGTCGTGCTGGAATGCACCGGCGCGAGCCGGGTCGTTCGCGACGTGCTCGAGGTGACGAGCCCGGGTGGCATCGTCTGTCTGCTCGGCGTCGGCGCGCCCGACGACGTGCTGCCGGTCGATTTCGGGCGGCTCAACCGCACCTACGTGCTCGAAAACGACGTCGTGTTCGGCTCCGTCAATGCCAACCGCGATCACTATCAGGCCGCCGCCGCCGCGCTCGCGCGCGCCGATCGTCCTTGGCTGGAAGGCCTGATCACGCGGCGCGTGCCGCTTGAGAATTTCACCGAAGCGCTGGAACATCGTCACGGCGACATCAAGGTCGTCGTCGACTTCACCCGGTAGCCGCCATGGCGTTGCGCATCGAGGATTACGCTCTCATCGGCGACTGCGAGGCGGCGGCGCTCGTCGGACGCGACGGATCGATCGACTGGCTCTGCTGGCCGCGCTTCGATTCCGACGCCTGCTTTGCGGCGCTCCTCGGCACCCGCGACAACGGCCGCTGGCTGATCGCCCCGAAGGACCCGTCCGCCCGCATCACCCGCCGCTATCGGCCGGACACGCTCATCCTCGAGACCCGTTTCGAGACGCGCGACGGCGCGGTGACGCTGATCGATTTCATGCCGGTGCGCGACGGCCGGCCGACGCTCGTGCGCATCGTGGTCGGCGAGCGCGGGCGCGTGGCGATGCAGACCGAGCTGATCATCCGGTTCGGGTACGGCGCCGTCGTGCCCTGGGTGACGCGCCTCGAGGACGGAACGCTGCGCGCGGTCGCGGGTCCCGACATGGTGGCCTTGCGCTCGCCGGTGCACGTGCGCGGCGAGAACCTGACCACCGTGGCGGAGTTCGAGGTCGGCGAGGGCGACCGCATTCCGTTCGTCTTCTGCTACGCGCGATCGCATCATCCGCTTCCCGAGCCGTTCAATGCGCACAAGGCCGTGGAGGAGACCGAGGCCTTCTGGCTCGACTGGGTGAAGCACGGGCGCACGGAGGGGCCGTGGCGCGACGCGGTGGTGCGTTCGCTGATCACCCTCAAGGCGCTGACCTACGCGCCGACCGGCGGGATCGTGGCGGCGCCGACCACCTCGCTGCCGGAGCGCATCGGCGGCACGCGCAACTGGGACTACCGCTACTGCTGGCTGCGTGACGCGACCTTGACGCTGCTCGCCGCCATGAACGCCGGCTATTTCGAGGAGGCGCAGGCGTGGCGCGACTGGCTGACGCGCGCGGTCGCCGGCCGGCCCGAGCAGTTGCAGATCATGTACGGCATCGGCGGCGAGCGCCGGCTGATGGAATGGGAAGCCAAGTGGCTGTGCGGCTACGAGAACTCCGCCCCGGTCCGCATCGGCAACGCGGCGGAGCTGCAGCGCCAGCATGACGTGTTCGGCGAGGTGATGGACGCGCTGCACCAGGCCCGGCGCGGCGGCCTGGCGGCGACCGATTCCGGATGGGACGTGCAGCGCGCCCTGCTCGACCATCTCGAAGGCGTGTGGTCGGAGCCGGACGAAGGCATCTGGGAGGTGCGCGGCGGCCAGCGTCACTTCACCTACTCGAAGGTGATGAGCTGGGTCGCATTCGACCGCGCCATCAAGAGCGCCGAGATGTTCGGCCTCGAGGGCCCGGTCGGACGCTGGCGACGCATCCGCGCGGAGATCCATGCCGACGTCCTGCGCCACGGCTACGATCCAGGGCTCAACAGCTTCGTACGCTCCTACGGAACGAAGGATCTCGACGCGAGCCTTCTGCTGCTGTCGGCGGTCGGCTTCCTGCCGCCAAGCGACCCTCGTTTCCGCGGCACCGTCGAGGCGATCGAGCGCAAGCTGCTGGTCGACGGATTCGTGCTGCGTTACGATTCGGGCGAGGTCGACGACGGGCTGCCGCCCGGCGAGGGCGCGTTCCTCGCCTGCAGCTTCTGGCTGGCCGACGCCCTGATCCTGCTCGGACGGCGTGCCGACGCCGAGCGGCTCTTCCAGCGCCTGATCGGCCTCTCCAACGACCTCGGCCTGTTGAGCGAGGAATACGCGCCGGATTCCGGCCGCCTGGTCGGCAACTTCCCACAGGCGTTCTCCCACGTCGGGCTCGTCAACACCGCGTTCAACCTGAGCCGCGCCGTCAAGCCGGCCGAGCAGCGCTCCGATCTCGCGCCCGGAACGGCCGCGGCCGCCGCCGAGTGACGGGGCGCCGCGCCGCGGCGCCTCTCCTTTCGAACCCACGTTTCGAACCTGCAGGCCCGCGGGCGCGACCCATGTACGGGAGCGACGCTCCCGCAGCGCCGCACGCGCTGTCGAATCGCCAGGAGGGCGCCCCATGACCATCGGTCGCACGCTCGCGATGATCGCCGCTGTGACCTTCACAATGGTGGGCGCCTGGGTGAGCGCATCCATTCTGGCCGAGATGCGGCTGCGCGAGGCTGCCGCGGCGGCGTCCGACCGCTCCCATCCGCCGATGGACATCCTGGGGCTGACGGCCGAGCCCCGGAATGGTCCGGGCCGGAGCTTCGACGGTTTCTGACCGCCAGACGCGCCGGGCTCCGGACGGAACATACCCTGCGGCTTGGCGTTGATCCTGCGTCCAGGATTACCAGACCGGGCAGGAGAGTGTCATGGCGGCCGCACCCAACGAAAAGCGCGATCCCGAGCGTGAAGCAGCCTCCGTCGCCGACCGGGTGAGCGGGGAAGTGAAGCGGGCGAAAGAGAATATCTCGCAGTCCACCGCCACGGCGCGCGAGGACCTCGCCGCGCATCTGGAGAAGCTCACCGAGGACGTCGCGCACCTGCGCAACACCGTGTCCGAACTGGCCCGCACGGTCGCCTCGGAGGTCGGGTCGGCGGCGGGCGGGATCGGCAGCGAGGTCGCCTCCTCGGCCAAGGAGCAGGCGAATTCGGTGCTGACGCAGCTCGAGGACACGGCCCGCCGCAATCCCCTTGGGACGATCGCAGGCGCGCTGCTGATCGGAGTGTTCATCGGGTTGTTTCAGGGCCGGCGCTGATGCTGGCCACGCTGCTGCGCCTGTTCGGGCTCGATCTCGGGCAGGAGGTCCGGCGCTTCGCCGTCGCGCTCGTGCTGGCGCTGGCCGGAGCTTTCGCGCTGATCCTCACGCTGGTGATCGCGCTGGCGGCACTCTACCTCTGGCTGAAATTGGAGCTGGGGACCTTTCCGGCGCTCGGCATCCTGGGCGGGATCTCGGCCCTCCTGACGATTGTCCTGCTTGTCCTCGCGATTG
>CAYVBN010000277.1:0-7926 GCA_964449645.1 uncultured Hyphomicrobiales bacterium | reverse complement strand
GCGGACGGCTGTCACGCTTCACGGGGGGCGGCGTTTGGTTCGGGGCCGGCCCTACCGGGACATGCAGCGGACGCTGGAGCGCGGAACGACGGTCGCCATAGGGCAAAAAAAACCCCGGCTGCTCGGCAGCCAGGGTTTGTCCCGGACGGCAGGGCTGGGGGGCTAGGAAGCCGTCCGGTGCTTATTCAACGCTCCACATTCGACCTGGTTCCGACGCTCGGTTCTTTTTTCGATCGATCTGGGAATAACGAACGCCGCCGTGCAAATGCGCGCGGACAAACCCTGGCACGCGACTTCATGCCGCGCGCACCGAACCGATTGAATGATCGAGGTCTTGAACGAAGGCTGCGGTCGAGCGACCGCTCAGGTCTTGCTCGTCAGGCCTTGGCTTGGCTCTTCCCACCGCGCCGTCGTGCGCACGGCGAGAATCCAGGCGAACCAGAACATCGCAAAGAACAGGACGAGAAACACCAGAAGACTCGCCGACGGCCACTCCTGGTCGACGATCGTGCCGATCGCATAGGCGATCACTTCACCAATGATGAGGAACCCCACATAGACGGCCATCAGGATCATGGCTTCTCCGAACCGCGACTTCGAACCTACGGCGACATTACGGATTTGCAGCCAATCTTCCAATCTTTTTTGCGTGCCCCACCGGCGCGGAACGAAATTCGGGCACCGAGGGTTGCTCCCACCCGAGAAGGGAGCAAGGCGTGCGCACCAAATCGCCAACCGCGGCGGACGGTGGGAAAATATCGGGCGGGAATGCAGTCAGGGTCCGCCTGAGCGATCGCTGCAGCCGTCGCTTCCTGCCCGCCGTGGGAATTCTGTTCGCCATGTTGCTCGGCACGCCGGCGGCAGCGCAATCGACACCGCCGGCCGCTGGCTCGAATTCCGGACCAGGCCAGCGGTCAGAGTGCCCGCCCGGCCAGAGCGGACAGGCGCCCAAGCTCGGGGAAACGCCGCCCAGCGGGAATCTCAGCAACCAGCTTTCGCAATCGCACGGCGTGATCTGTCCGCCGGCCGGCGTGGACCCGGAGATGTCCAATCCGCCGCCGGGCGGCGGCCGCACGCCCGTCATTCCTCCGCCCGGCACGGCTCCGGGTGACCGTACGGTCCCGAAATAGCCGGTGCACGCTCCGAACCTCGGCGGCACGGCCGAGTTGTCCCAGCACGCATGAGCCGGCGCTTTACCGGCCTCAATCAGAAGGATGAGCGCATGTCATTCTCCATTCGGAGCGGTGTTCTGGCCGCCGTGCTGGCGGCCGCAACGGCGACAGCGGCCTTCGCGCAGGCAGGCGGAGCTGGCGGGGGCGCAGGAGGTGCCGGAGGCGCAGGAAGTGCCGGCGGCGCGGCGGGCGGCGTTGGCGGTTCCGCTGCCGGCAGTTCCGGTGTCGGGGCAGGAACCAGCGGCACGTCCGGGATCGGCCCCGGCGGCACGCCGATCGCGCCCGGACCGGCTGCACCCGGTGCGCAAACCCAGGGCGTCGGACCGGGCGGAACGCCGGTCTCACCGGGACCCGCGACCAGCGCGCCCGGCGTCTCGGGATCAGGCAACAGGCTCGGCTCGCAACCGTGCGCCGGAAGCACCGCCTCCAACAATCTCGGCACGCCCAACATCATGGCGAACGAACCGGGTGCGCCCTCGGCGACATCGCCGGGGACGACCGGCACGACCGGATCCGGCAGCACGGGATCCAGCACAACGGGATCGACGTCGGTTCAACCGAGCGCGCCGGGTGCGGCGGGAACGACGCCGCCGAGTGGCGGGACGACCGGTTCGGCCGGCGCGGGAACTGGCTGCTGATCGACCCGTTCCTTCGCCCGCGCCGCTCCTCACAGCAGTTCCTCACACAGGCCGCGAGACGAAGCGGATAGCTGGCGATTCTCTGTTGCCGCGCGCGAGGGATCGCACGGTTTCGTCATGACTGGCGCTCCGAACCTCGGCCGCACCGTCGAGTTGTCCCAGCGTGCATGAGCCGGTGTCTGGCCGGGCTCGGATTCAATCAAACGAAGGATGAGCGCATGTCATTCTCCATTCGAAGCGGCATGCTGGTCGTCATGGTGGCGGCCGCAACCGCGACTTCGGCTTTCGCGCAGACCGGAGGGGCGACGGGCGGAGGTGTCGGCGGTGCGGCCGGCGCAGGAAGTGCTGGGAGTGTCGGCGGCGCCGCCGGCGGGGTTGGTGGCGTCGGAGGCGTTGGGGGTGCCGGCAGCGTCGGGGGTGTGGGCGGCGTCGGCGCGGCCGGCGGGATGAGTTCCGGACTCGGAACCGGAATAGGCGGGACCTCCGCTATCGGCGGAGGCAGCATCAGCCTCGCCCCCGGCCCGGCCGGCACCAATGTGCAGACCCAAGGCATAAGTCCGGGCGGGACTCCGGTCGCTCCCGGTCCGGCCACCGCAACACCTGGCGTGACCGGTGCCGCATCCGGGGCCGCGTCGGGGTTCGGCTCGACTTCGACTTCCGGCTTCGCTCCTTGCGGAGCGAGCACGGCGGCCAACAATTTCGGGACGCCCAACATCATGGCGAACGAGCCCGGCACCCCGGCCTTGTCGACGACCACGCCGCAGACGACGGGGTCGACTTCGGCTTCGGCTTCGGCAGGAAGCTCCGCAACGACGGGAAGCGCGACATCGGGCACCGGCACGACGGTATTGGGCGGCACGTCGACGGGCTTGAGCCCCACGACCGCATTGGGCGGCTCGGTAGGCTGTTGACAACCGCTTTTCCGTGGCAGGGCCGAATCAGGCTACCAAGGCAGTAGCCCGATGCCGGATCCCGGCCACGGATTGCAGGATGCACAGCCCGAGCCCGACGCCGCTCGTTTTCTCGCGCACCGTCATTTTCGGTGCCGCCATGACGTGCGGCGTGCTGACGGCGCTCGCGGCTTATGTCGTGCTTGCCGATGTGGGCCTCGACCTCGCCTCCGCTTGGCGCGCGGCCCATGATCCGCATGACGTGCTGGCGTCCGCGCTCGCTTGGTGGCTGATCGCCGGCTGCGGGTTTGTCGCCAGCCTCGTCTCGGTCGAAGTGATCCGCGCCTCGGATTCGCGCCTCGGCCGGGTGCTTCTCTGGGTGAGCGCAGGGACGTTCGTCTGCGTGCTTGCGGCCGTCAGTCACACGAGCGTGGGACAGGCCGGCACCAGCGCGGCCGCGCGCGCGACCGTCGGATTGGCCGCGCTTCTCGCCGGCGGTTTCATGGCCGCGTCCGGCGCCCGCCTCGCCTTGCAGCGGCCGCCGAGAACCCGCGCCACCACGCGGCAGCAACGCCGCTTCGAGCGCCGCCGCCTACCGCTCCGGACGCCGCGGGATTCCTCTCGGGCAGGCGCGGCCGCCAGTGTCGAAACCGTCGGCACCGGCCATCTCCCGTAGGCAAGGCGCCCTGCGCCGCGTCGTCAGCTTGCCGCCTGCAAGTTCAGCCGGCTTTCCGCCATCGCGGTGAGCTTCTGATCGGCCGCCTTCTCCTCGTCGAGCGTACGCTGGAGAATGGTGGCGCAATCGTTACGGCCGAGCTGCTTGGCCCAGGCGATCAGGGTGCCGTAGCGAGTGATCTCGTAGTGCTCGACCGCCTGCGCGGCCGCGATCAGGGCGGCATCGAGCACCTGCTTGTCGTCGACCTCGCCCGCCACATCGTCCGCCTCCTCGACGATGCCGTCGATGGCCGGACAGTTGACGCCCTTGGCTTCGACGCCCTGCATGCGGAACACCTCTTCGAGCCGCCGCACGTGATTGTCGGTCTCGCCGAGATGCGACTGCAGCCCCTGCTTGAGCTCCGGATCATTCGCCTTCTCGATCATGTCCGGCAGCGCCTTGAGGATCTGCTTCTCGGCGTAATAGACGTCACGCAGGGTGTGCACGAACAGATCATTCATCGAGTGAATGTCCTTCGAAAAGAGGCCCATGACTCGTTCCTTCCTCCAGAGATGATGATGTGACCGGCGCCCAAATCGGCGATCAGGTTCCGGCTTTGGGCCGCGCCATGTATGGCGGGTGTGATGGGGCAACGGCAAAATGCGGCGGAAGTTCCCCGCGGAATGTCGGCGCATCGGCACGCAAGTCATCGCTCTGATCGTGCTGCGCCGCTGCGCGTGCCGCGTCCTCTGCCCCGGCGCGTGCGAGCAATCGCGGCGCATGCGAAGCCGGAGCCGGTAACCATGATCGCGCTTTGGCGATGCCGCCGCCGCCCGCCCGCTTATACTTAACGGCGGGTTAACGGCCCCTCCGAGGGGGACACAGGGGAGGCGTTCATGAGCACAAGCATCCGCGGCTCCGGCACGATCTCGCGCCGGACCTTCAGCCGGCGCGTCGTTCAGTCGCTCGCGGTCGTCGCAGCTCTCGGAACCGGATCCGCCATGGCGCAAAGCCCGGCCGCCAAGGATCCGGAGGTCACCTTCCGGGAGGTCGCGCCCGGCCTCTACTTCCTGTTCGATTTCGCGTCGTCGAACTCGGTCGTCCTCGTCACCGACGAAGGGGTTCTGGTGATCGACACCCGCCAGCATCCGCGCGATGCGGAAGATCTGCTGGCGCGCATCCGCAAGATCACCGACAAGCCGATCAAATGGGTGGTGAACAGCCATTTCCACGGCGATCACACCTACGGAAATTCCGTGTTCAAGGCGGAAGGCGCCACCATCATCGCCCAGCGTGAGACCGCCCGGCTGATGCAGCAGGTGGCCGACAAGGAGTTCGCGCGGCGCCAGGCGTTCTTCAAGCGGCGCGGCTACGATCCGAAGGAAGTGAAGCTCGTCCTGCCCGACGTGACCTTCGAGAACGACGTCACGATCCGCCTCGGCGGGCGCGAGGCACATCTCATGTATTTCGGACCGGGGCAGAACCCCGGCGACACGTTCGTGCTCTTCCCGCACGCGCGCATGCTGTTCACGCCGGGCGCGTTCGGAAAGCGGAGCCTGCCCAACATGGCGTTCACGCCCTCGGTCGACAATTGGATCGCGCTGCTCGAGAAAGTCGCCAAGATGGACGTCGATAAGATCCTGCCCGCGCATGGCGACGTCGCCGTTCCGGCCGACGTCGCCGAGCTCGCCAAATATCTGCGCGAGGACTACGACCTCGTCACCGGATCGATCGCCAAGGGCATGACGCTCGACGAAGCCGAGAAGACGCTGACGATCCCGCAGTACAGCAACTGGCGGAACTACAATCGTCGTCCGCAGGAGATCAAATCACTGTACGAGCTCCTGCAGAGCGGCAAGCGCAGCTATTTCGAGCGCTGAACGGCTTTTTTGAACGCCCGCCGCAGGCGGAAGCCGCGCGAGCGCCGCGTCGTTCAGCCCCGATGGGCAAGCGTGCCCGGCCATGTACAATGCGGCCCCGGACGACCAATCGCCGGGGCCTTCGCATGTCACGACTTGCCGCTTGCCTTGCCGCCGCTGCCGCGTGGGCGGCGGCGCTCCTCTCCGTCTGCGCCGCGCAGGACTATCCTGTCCGCCGGATCACGCTGGTCGTGCCCTACACGGCCGGCAGCGGGTTCGACATCGTGGCGCGCGCGCTCGGACAGCGGCTCTCGGACCGCTGGGGACAGCCGGTCGTCGTCGACAACAGGCCGGGCGCCAGCGGCAATATCGGCACCGAGTTCGTCGCCAATGCGGAGCCCGACGGCTACACGATGCTCGTCACCGGTGCGCCGCACACGGTGTCGCCGAGCCTCCACCGCAACCTGCGTTTCGATCCGGTCAAGAGCTTCGTGCCGCTCGGCGCGGTCGGCGTGAGCGGCGTCGCGCTCGTGGTCAACCCGACGGCTTTTCCGGTCAAGACGCTGCCGGAGTTCATCGCCGCCATCAAGGCGAAGCCGGGCAAGTTCAACTATTCCTCGCCCGGCACCGGCACGCTGCAGCATCTCGGGATCGAGCTTCTGCGGCAGCGGCTCGGCCTCGATGTCGTGCACGTGCCTTATCGCGGCGCCGCCAACGCGCTCACTGATCTGCTCAGCGGCCAGGTCCAGTTCGCGTATCTGCCGGTGCACACGGCGCTGCCGCAGGTCAAAAGCGGGAAGCTGCGCATGCTCGCGGTGGCCAATGCCAACCGCTCGGTGTTCGCGCCGGACGTGCCGACCTTCGCGGATCTCGGCTACGCCGGCGTCAACTTCGATCTGTGGTACGGCGTGTTCGCCCCGGCCCGGCTTGCGCCCGCCATCGCCAAAAAGTGGGAAACCGAGCTCGCGGCATTCGCCCAGGACCCGGAGGTCAAGAGCGGTCTCGAGAAGCAGGGCATCGTGCCCGCCTATCGCGACGCGGCCGCGACCGGCGCTCTCGTCGCAAGCGAGACAGCGCGTTGGCGCGACGTCGTCACCAAGGCCGGATTGAAGCCGGAATGATCGCCTGTGCGAAAATGTCCCGTCGTCCCGCCTGCCGTCTCTCTGCGAGGGAACAAACTGCGAGGGAACAAATCGGACGCCCGGGGTTTTGAGTTTTTTCGAGGTCGATTTCCGCAATGTCCTGGCGCAGCCTTCTGATCATCGTGCCCCTTCTCGCCATCCTGGCGGCCGCCGGATGGCTCGCCTACACGGCATGGGTTTCCGTGCCGGGTCCGCCCATGCCGACGAGCGGCTATGTGGCGATGTGGCTCGGCATCGTGTTCTCGGCCGTCATCGGCTGTGGGTTGATGGCGCTGGTCTTCATCAGCAGCCGGCACGGTTACGACGACGCGGCGCACGACGACACGCATCGCGAGCCGGAGTGACGGCAACGGCCGGAACCGCAGCGGAGTGGTGCGTGCGAAGCATGCGGAGGCAGAACGTCCGGGCGTGACGGTACTTCCGGAACCGCTTCGGCGTTCCCATGTTGATCCGATCGATTGTGCTCGGGCGGGAGGGGCAGCGGTAACAAGAGGCCTGCCATGCGACTGCTTGTGCGGACGGGATTTTGCGTCGCTCTCGCCGCCGTCCCGATGCTCTTCGGGTTCCACGCCGGGTTCCAGGCCATGTCGGCCGAGACAACGCGCCCGGCGGATCGCGGCTCCCCTGCGACCCGAGCCGAACCGGGCAACACGTCGTCGTCCTCCCGCGCTGCGACACCGTCCCGGCAGCGCACGTCTTTCAGCCGGCAGGACGAGGATGTCGCCACGATCGCCGGCATGCCGGATGCGCGCTTCTGGGGCGACAGCGAGCAGGCGTTTCTGGCCGCGCTCGGCCCGGGCCGCGGACCTTGGCTGGCGATTTCCGGCGGCGGCGAAGACGGTGCGTTCGGGGCCGGACTTCTCAATGGCTGGACGCAGGCGGGCACGCGGCCGGACTTCTCCGTCGTCACCGGCGTCAGTACCGGCGCCCTGATTGCTCCCTATGTTTTCGCCGGATCACGCTACGACGCGGCGCTTCGCGAACGGTTCACGACGGTCAGCGCCGGGGACGTGTTCGAGGATGGTGCGACCGTCGACAGCTTGCTCGACACCTGGCCGCTGCGCGATCTCATCGCCCGCAACATCACGCCGGAACTCATGGCCGACATTGCCGCGCAGCACCGCGCCGGGCGGCGGCTCTTCGTCCTCACGACCAATCTCGATGCCGGCCGGCCGACGGTCTGGAACATCGGCGCCATCGCGGCGTACGGCGGCAAGCGGGCGCTCGACCTCATTCGTCAAGTCCTCCTCGCTTCGGCGAGCGTGCCGGGCATTTTTCCGCCCGTCGCGATCGACGTCGAGGCGAACGGACGGAATTTCCAGGAGCTGCACGGCGACGGGGCGATCAACGCCCCCTTGTTCGTCGCACCGGAATCGATGCTCGACAAATCCCGCTTGAACCACCTGCCGACGCAATCCGTCTATCTGCTGATGAACGGCAAGCTGTATCCCGACTTCATGGTGACGCCGCACGGCAAGCTGTCGGTGCTGAGCCGCTCGATCGGACTTGCACTGCAGGGAAGCATGTGGGGAGAGATCGCCCGCGTGCATCAGGCGGCCAAGGAGGCCGG
>CAYVBN010000276.1:0-3577 GCA_964449645.1 uncultured Hyphomicrobiales bacterium | reverse complement strand
TCCGGTGCGCAAGCCGACACCCTCCATCGTCGTCGAAGGCTTTCTGGAATCGCGCTTGTCTGCCGACCAGCGGAACACGTTGTCGCGCCTCGTTCATGGAGAACGGAAGTGAGCGCGCATGTCGTCGCAGTGGCCAATATGAAAGGCGGCGTCGGGAAGACTGCAACAGTGGTGGCTCTCGCCGAAGCGCTGGCGGCGGAACGCGCATCGGTGCTCGTGATCGACGCCGATGCGCAGGCGAACGCGTCGATCTGCATCGCCGGGGACGACATCCTGTCGGACCTGATTTCTGACGGGAAAACAATCAGCGGGTTTCTCGACGACTACCTGCTGGGAGGCCGCAAGGTCAAATTCGAGGACTGCGTCCGGCATCAGGCAAGTGACGTGTCCCATGAAGGAAATCCACTGTCGATATCGCTGCTGGCTTCGAGCTCGGAACTGCGGCTCCTGGAGCGCGAGATCATCTTCGAGCTTACGAACCGTAATTTCGGCCTCGATGCGATCGTGGGCCACATGTTGCGGATCCTGAAGGCCGAAATCGAACGCTCGGCCAAAAAGTATGATTACGTTTTGTTTGATTGCGCGCCGGGTATCTCGGCATTGTCGGAGGCCAGCATCAGGCTGGCAGATCTGGTCATCGTACCGACCATACCGGATTTCCTCTCAACCTACGGCCTCAGCTCGTTCTGCAAGAATCTCTGGTCCGGCCGCCGCAAGGGACGCGGTGCCGTAACTCCCCCCAAGCGGCTCCCGCACGTGCTCATAACGCGAAAGCGGCCGATAAGAGAACACGAGCGGACCGTAGAGAAGCTGCGCAACGAGCATCTTGCCCCGCAGCCGTCATTCAAGGTCTTCGATGCAGTCGTTCCGGAAGCAGCAAGCGTTGCGGAAGCGCTCAGCAAGGTGGGGAAATGCCCTCCATTCACCTCGAAATGGGGGACGAATATCGTGCCGATCCTCAATCAGCTCGTGCAGGAAACCAAGGGAGTGCTGAATGGCACTTGATATAGACGGGTTTGCCGTTCTGAAGAGCATCCGGGAACACGGCATGCTGTTCCCGGGCGCTGCGGCCGAAGCCAGCAAGCTGGCGAGATCGCTCGTTACGAAGCAAATTCGCGGCAAGAATGCCAGTTTGAGTTCGATTCAGGAGATTCGAAACGCAATTGGCGCCGAGGCACTCAACCTCGTCCTCGACGGCATGCCCGATGCACAGATCAAGGCGCTGGCGGGAAAGCTCGACAAGTACCATCCGGACCTGAAGACGTCGAATGCTCAGTGGCGGCGCGAGCACGTGCAGGCGCTCGTCTCCGGGTCGGTCGAGCCGGCGGCGAAACCAGCGCCGCGCCCGAAACGGCAGCAGGGAAAGCCGGCAAGGAAGGCCGCTTCTGACAAGAATACCGGTCCGGCCTTGATTTCATTTCGATCCGCGGGGGCGACGCGCAAGCGATAGACCAAGCCCGGCGGAGTGGTGCTCGAAGCCGTTCGGCATCCTGACCGAGAAGGAAGGACCGGACGGCGACGAGGTGACCGTGCGCGAATGCACCGGGAGCCGTTTGCTCATCGTGCTCGATTCCGGCGACGAGGTGACTGTGCAGGCGGGCGAGGAAGGCGCGCTTCCTGTTCGTCTCAGGCAAGCCGATCGCAGGCCCCGTCGCCCGATACGGCCCCGTGTCTGTCCAAGAGCCATCACCACCACGCTCAGGGAACAAATGAATGGATTTTTAAGCGCAATTCACCAGAGTCAGCGGAAAGTTTTTTTTGCGAAATGCACAAGAAGACTGATCTCATCCCGGCGATTGAACCCATGCCGAAAATCACCCGGTAAATCGGGTTGACTGCTCCGGCGCGCAGACGCTGACTATGGCTCTCAATATCGTCGTCGCTGTCACCGATGGGGACTGGTTCGAGACGCTCCGCCGGCAATCGAACCTCGACGAGGTGAATTTCTGGGCGCCATCCGCCGCGAATTTCAGAGCACTTGAACCGGGCGAGTTGTTTCTGTTCAAGCTACACGCGCCGCGCAACGTCATCGTTGGGGGCGGCATCTTCGCGCATGCGAATACGCTGCCCTGTTCTCTCGCCTGGGAGACATTCCGGGAAGCAAATGGTGCCTATTCGGCCAACCAAATGCGCATGCGCATCGCCCACTATCGAGGGGCAGATCCAAACGACCGAACCGATTTCCAAATAGGTTGCCGCATCCTGACGCAGCCCTTCTTCTTCGATGAACGCGACTGGATCCCAGTGCCGCCGAATTGGTCCCCCAACATCGTCTCGTTCAAGCGTTACAATACGGGCGAGGCTGAAGGACTGAAGCTGTGGGAGGCCGTGAACGACCGATTAAACAATTCACATGTTCCTGGCTTTTCCGAATCCGCTGCGGCGCGGTTCGGCGAGCCACACCTCATCCGGCCGCGGCTTGGACAAGGCGCGTTCCGAGTACTCGTGACGGACACGTATCGGCGTCGTTGCGCTGTCACGCGCGAGCGCACGCTACCTGCGCTGGAAGCGGCGCACATTCGCCCCTACAGCGAGGGCGGTGGGCACGATGTGCGAAATGGCCTCTTGCTGCGCCGTGACATCCATAGCCTGTTCGATGCTGGATATGTGACCGTAACGCCCGAGTTCCGGTTTGAGGTCAGCCGCCGCATTAAGGAGGAGTTCGAAAACGGCAGGCACTACTACGCTCTGCACGGACGGCCGATCAACGCCCCCACGGAAATCGGAACACGGCCTGATTCCGCCGTGCTGACTTGGCACAACGAGAATTGCTTTAGGGGATGACCGGCGACGCCAATGACCTTGGCAGCATGGTACCGGGGACGGCGACCGGGAGCGGACAACGCCATGGTGCCCAGGGGCGGAATCGAACCACCGACACCGTGATTTTCAGTCACGTGCTCTACCAACTGAGCTACCTGGGCGCCGGAGCCCGCCGGAGGCAGGCCGCGGAAGGCGGGTTATAGAGGCTCGATTCCGGCCTGTCCAGAACGGGGGCAAGCGGCATGGTCGCGTTCCGGCCTCGGGCGGACCCGATCTCCGGCGGCGATTTCGCCGGCCCCAGCGGCGTGATGGGAAGAGGTCTTCAGAGTTCGCAGCAGGGACCACGGACGAACCGTCCGTCGTGCCCGTCTCCACGAGACGGCCGCCCTTGTGCATCGGGCTTCACGAACCGGACCGAAACCCATGGATCCTGAAGGCTGGCTGCCCGGGGCCACGCGCCGTCGCGCGCGCAGAGTGCGTGGGATCACACCCGTCGCACTTGGTCCTCACTCCCCCTCCCGCCGCTCGGGCCGCGGCGGCGCGTCCTCGATCTCCTCCGCCTCGACCGCCGGCACCGCATAGGCGCCGGAGAGCCAGCGGTGCAGGTCGACATCGGCGCAGCGGCGCGAGCAGAACGGGCGGAAGCGCTCGACCTGCTCCTTGCCGCAGATCGGGCAGCGCTTGGAGGGCGATTTCGACGTGTCCTGCATATGCCCCATATAAGTCTGTCCGCGGCCGAGATCACCCTCCCCCGCGCCCGGCCGCGGTCTCAAGCCGGGCAGACGGAGGCAGCCCGGCCCCGCGCCGATGCGCG
>CAYVBN010000275.1:0-9708 GCA_964449645.1 uncultured Hyphomicrobiales bacterium | reverse complement strand
TTCGCCTTTTCGTCGCCCGGCAGCACGTACTCGGTCCCCTCCCACGGTGAAAGGAAGTCGAAGTTCCGGAATTCCTGCGCGAGCCGCACGGGATCGTAGACGACCCTCTTCTGCTCGTCGTCCCAGCGCACCTCGACGAAGCCGGTCAGCGGGAAATCCTTGCGCAGCGGATGCCCCTCGAAGCCGTAATCGGTGAGGAGGCGCCGCATGTCCGGGTGCCCGGTGAACAGCACGCCGTAGAGATCGTAAACCTCGCGCTCGAACCAATCGGCGCCCGGGAACACGCCGATGATCGACGGCACCGGCGTCGTCTCGTCGGTCTCGGCCTTGACGCGGATGCGGGCGTTCTTGGTCGGCGAGAGGAAATGGTAGACAACGTCGAAGCGACGTTCGCGCGCGGGCCGGTCGACGGCCGTGATATCGATGATGGAGCGGAACTCGCATCCTGGATCGTCGCGCAGATGCCGCGTCACCTCGATAATGTCGGACGCCTTCGCGGTGATCGTCAGCTCGCCGTTCACGACGGCATGGCCGAGCACGGAGCCGCCAAGCGCGCCCGCGATCGATCGTCCCAGTTCTTCGAGCTTGTCGTCCGTCATGCGGGGAGACCCTAACGCTCGATCGTGCCGGTGCGGCGGATCTTCTTCTGCAGGAGCATCACGCCGTAGAGCAGCGCCTCGGCGGTCGGCGGGCACCCCGGCACGTAGATGTCGACCGGGACGATCCGGTCGCAGCCCCGCACGACCGAATAGGAATAGTGATAGTAGCCGCCGCCGTTGGCGCAGCTCCCCATCGAGATGACGTAGCGGGGCTCGGGCATCTGGTCGTAGACCTTGCGCAACGCCGGCGCCATCTTGTTGGTCAAGGTTCCGGCCACGATCATCACGTCCGACTGGCGCGGCGAAGCGCGCGGCGCGAAGCCGAATCGCTCGGCATCGTAGCGCGGCATCGACATCTGCATCATTTCGACCGCGCAGCACGCCAGGCCGAACGTCATCCACATCAACGAGCCGGTGCGCGCCCAGGTGATCAGGTCGTCGGCGGCGGCGACGAGGAAGCCCTTGTCGGCGAGCTCGTTGTTCAGGCCGACGAAATACGGATCGTCCGCTCCGACCGGCTTGCCCGAGCGCGGGTCGAGAATGCCCTTCGGGGCCGGCGCGACGAGTGTGCGCTCGCTCGTCAATCCCATTCGAGCGCTCCTTTCTTCCACTCGTAGATAAAGCCGATCGTCAGCACCGCAAGGAACACCATCATCGAGCAGAATCCGAACAGGCCGACGCGGCCGAAGGCGACCGCCCACGGAAACAGGAATGCGACCTCGAGGTCGAAGATGATGAACAGGAGCGAGACCAGGTAGAAGCGGACGTCGAACTTCATGCGCGCGTCGTCGAACGCATTGAAGCCGCACTCGTAGGCGGAAAGCTTCTCCGGATCGGGCTGCTTGTAGGCGACGACGAAGGGCGCAATCAGGAGCGCGAGGCCGATGACGAGCGCGACCCCGATGAACACCACCAGCGGAAGATAATCCTGCAGCAACGCGTTCATCGCGATCCTTTATGTCGATACCATCGGCCCATACGGCCGCTCGAGGCTCGCCACCCCCAGCACGACACGCCTCGCCGCTGTTCGATGCGCTGCAAGGCCAAGAGAGACCATCCGTTTCGGTTCAGATTCGCTTCGGAACGGAGCGGCGTGAGCCTTAGCGCAGCGCAAAATCCGAGGCAAGCCGCCGGACCCGCCAATTTTGAAATGCTCCAATACCGTCCACGGCCAACGGGAATTCGACGCCCGGACAAGCGCTTCCGCCGCTCTTCCGGCCGTGCCGGCTCCTCCTGGCCGGACGACGGCCACCACCGCCGGGATCGCGCCGGCCGGGCAGGACCGAATTCCGGCATTGGATGCTGCGGCCCCGGGCGACGACTCCCGCGGAGGCAGGATCAGCAGGACCGGCAGGGTTCGGGGTTGGACCTTCGGCGGGATTTCCGGCGAGCGCCGGTGCCGGCTCTTGCCCGCGCTCTTTACGTATTGCGGCAGAGCTCCTCCGCAAGGAGCCGTTTGACGCGGCTGTAACGGCAATTGTGCCGTAACGGAAAGCTCATTGGGCGGCACACCGTGCTGCGCCGACGCACCCGCGATGAAAAAAGTGGCGCCCCCTCATGCATGGTCGTGCATCGGCGACATCATGCGTTATCCTTTGTCGCACGGCTTGATTCGATGCGCAGGTGGCGTCGGGGATGATTCGCGCACGGAGCCGCGAGGGGGCAAATTCTCGATGCCGACAATGCCACGACAGCGGCCCGCGCCGATTCCGGCCGAGGTCATCGAAGCCGTCAACCTGCACCAGCAAGGGCGTCTGCCGGAAGCGGAGCGGCTCTATCGCCAAGCTCTCGTCTCGAGTCCCGGCAATTTCTATGCGCTCCATCAGTTCGCGATGCTGCGCCTCGACCGGGGAGACCACGTCGAAGCGCTGCAACTGATGAGCGCGGCGGTCTCCGCGCGGCCCGACTCCGCCGAGGCGCTGGCCAATTACGGACTGATCCTGCAGGCCCTTCAGCGCAGCGAAGAGGCCATCGAACACTACGACCGTGCCCTCGCGCTCAAACCCGACCACGTGCCCGCGCTGTTCAATCGCGCCAACGCGCTGTTCAGCCTCGGCCACTACGAACGGGCGCTTGCCGGCTACGAGGCGACCCTTGCGCGCGACCCGAACCACCTCGGCGCGCTGTTCAACCGCGGCAATACGCTGCGCGAGCTCGGACGCCGCAACGAGGCGATTGCCGGCTATGCGCGGCTCCTTGCCCTGAAGCCGGATCACGCCGAGGCGCGGGAAGCCTATACGCGGAGCCTGGAGGAGCGGGACGGCGACCTGCAGGCGCTCGGACGCACCGAACGGATGCAGCGTGCAGCCGACACGATCGCGCACGGGGACGAGCATTTCGATGCCGGACGCTTTCCGGAAGCGATCGCCAGCTATGACGAGGCCCTTCGGCTCGCCCCGGCCGACTTCCATGCCGCCAACAACCGGGGCTTGGCATTGATGCGTCTCGGACGCTTGGACGAGGCCCTGGACGCGTTCGACAAGGCCGCCGTCATCCGCCCAACACACGCCGACGTCCACTACAACCGCGGGACCGTGCTGCTCAGGCTGAGACGTCACCGCGACGCACTGATGTGCTTCGAGCGTTGCCTCGCGGTCGCCCGCGACGACATCAGGGCGATCGTCAGCCAGGGCGCCGCACTGGAGGCGCTCGGCCAGCTCGAGGCGGCGCTCGCCTGCTACGACCGCGCGCGCACGCTCGACCCCAACCAAGTGGAAGCGCTCAACAACAGCGGCAACGTGCTGAGCAAGCTCCACCGCTTCGACGAGGCGATGGAGTGCTTCGAGGGGGCGCTGAAACTGTCGCCCGGCCACGCCGACGTGAACTACAATCAGAGCTTCGTCCGGCTCCTGCGCGGCGATTACGCGCGCGGCTGGCGCCAGTACGAAGCCCGCTGGCGCACGGCCGGATTTGCCGCGCAGAAGCGCCAGTTCGCCGCAGCGCTCTGGCTGGGGGAGACCCAGATCGCCGGCAAGACCATCCTGCTTCATCACGAACAAGGCATCGGCGACACCATCCAGTTCGCGCGGTATGCCCCGCTCATCGCGCGGATGGGCGCGAGAGTCCTGCTCGCGGTGCAGCCCTCGCTGAAGCCGCTCGTGTGGCAGTTGCCGGGAGTGGAGGACGTCTACGGGCCCGACGACGTGCTTCCGCCGTTCGAGCGGCACTGTCCGTTGCTGAGCCTGCCGCTGGCGCTGCAGACCGAGGTCGGAACCATCCCCACCGGCATTCCCTACGTCACCGCCGATCCGGCCCGGGTTTCGCGCTGGAAGGAGGTGCTGGGCGGCCGCGTGCAGCCACGCGTCGGCCTGGTCTGGGCCGGGCGCGCGGATTACGCCAACGATGCCGGCCGCTCGATCGGGCTTCCCGCCCTCACCCCGCTCCTCGGGACGCCCGGGGTCACGTGGGTCAGCCTGCAGCACGAGCTGCGACCCGAAGACCGCCTGGTGCTCGAAGCGCATTCAGGGATCGCCCGCCTTGGCGAGCGCTTCGAGGATTTCGCCGACACGGCGGCTGCGATCGCCCAGCTCGATCTCGTCATTTCGGTCGATACCGCCGTCGCGCATCTGGCTGGCGCCATGGGCAAGCCGGTCTGGATCCTGCTGCCGCACTATCCGGACTTCCGCTGGTTCCTCGGCCGCGACGATAGTCCCTGGTACCCGAGCGCCCGGCTCTTCCGGCAGCCGGCCCGCGGCGACTGGCAAAGCGTGGTCGCCCGCCTTCGGACCGAACTCGCCGGGCTCACCTCGTGAGCCCGATTCCGGTGCGTCGGATCTGACGCCGTGCCGCCGCCCGCACATCGCCATCGCGCCGCGCAGGCGGTCGGCGAGGCGCTGGCGCTGCATCAGCAGGGGCGGCTTGCGGACGCCGAAAAATCCTACCGGCAGGTGCTCGCGCGCGACCCGCGCAATTTCGACGGCCTGCACCTGCTCGGCGTGCTCAAGCTGCAGAGCGGCGATCCGACCGAAGCCCTGCGGCTGATCGGCCGGGCCTTGCAGGTCAACGCGCGTTCGGCCGACGCGCTGTCGAACTACGCGGCGGTGCTCGCCGCGCTCGATCGCTGGACCGAAGCCCTCGCGAGCTACGAGAAGGCCCTGGCCATCGATCCGCACCACCTCGATGCGCTCTACAATCGGGGGCACGCGCTGCAGCAGGCCGGCCGTCTGGCCGATGCGATCTCCTGCTACGACAAGGTCCTCGCCCGCCAGCCCGGGCACGCGAACGCGCTCAACAACCGCGGCGTCGCACTCTATCGGTCTGGCCGGCCCGACGAGGCGCTCGCATCGTTCGACCGTGCGCTCGCGCTGGCGCCGAATTTCGCCGATGCCCTGCGCAACCGCGGGGACCTCCTGCAGGAGCTCGGGCGCAGCGAGGAGGCGCTGGTGAGCCTCGAGCGAGCCCTGGCGATCGACCCCGATCACGTCGGCGCACTCAACAACCGCGGCCTCGCCCTGCACCGACTGGGGCGGCACGCCGACGCGCTCAGAAGCTTCGATGCTGCATTGGCCCTCTCCCCGGACAACGTCGACGTGCTGGGGAATCGGGCGGTCGTGCTTCAGGGTCTCGGGCGCAGCGAGGAGGCGCTCGCGGTGCTCGACCGCGCGCTTGCCTGCTCCCCGGCTCGAGCCGGCCTTCTCAACAATCGCGGCGCGGCGCTGGTGCGGCTCGGCCGCGCGTCCGAAGCGCTCTCATGCTTCGAGCAGGCGCTCGCCGTGGAGCCGGAGGACGTCGACGCCCTGACGCATCGCGGCGACCTGCTGCAGCAACTCGACCGCGAGGCGGAGGCGCTGGCGGTTCTCGATCAAGCCATTGCGCTTGCGCCCGCATGCGCCGATGCGCACAACGTTCGCGGCAGCACATTGGTACGCCTCGGGCGGCACGGGGAGGCGATCGAAAGCTTCGCGCGGGCGCTGGAACTCGTCCCCGCATTCGCCGACGCCCATCTCAACTGCGCGCTGGCACACCTCGCGCTCGGCCAATTCCGCGAAGGCTGGCCCCATTATGAGTGGCGCAGCCGCGTCAAGCATCTCGCCGGCCTCGAACGCAATTTCACGGCTCCGCGCTGGAGCGGTGCGCAGCCGCCCGCCGGAACGACCATCCTGCTCCACGCCGAACAGGGGCTGGGCGATACGCTCCAGTTCGTGCGCTATGCACCGCTCGTCGCCCGACACGGCGCCAGGGTCGTGCTCGAAGTGCAGCCGGCGCTGAAGAGCCTACTGGCCGGCATGGCGGGCG
Organism: uncultured Hyphomicrobiales bacterium; assembly: GCA_964449645.1. Lineage (GTDB taxonomy): Bacteria > Pseudomonadota > Alphaproteobacteria > Rhizobiales > Xanthobacteraceae > CAYVBN01. Next base: position 3,874 of record CAYVBN010000275.1, on the reverse strand, counting down.
TTGCCGAAGTCATCGCGCGCGGCGAGGAGCTGCCGACGTTCGATCTTCACTGCCCACTCCTGAGCCTGCCGCTCGCATTCGGAACGGAGATCGCGACCATCCCGGCCGAGACGCCGTATGTCTTCGCGCCGCCCGACCGGACAGCCCGCTGGCGCGAGCGCCTTGCCGGAGCGCCATCGCCGCGCGTCGGTCTCGCCTGGTCGGGCAATCCCAACCACACCGAGGATCGCAACCGCTCGATTCCGCTCGCGCGTCTCGCGCCCCTCGTGCACGCGCAGCAGGCAACCTTCTTCGGCCTGCAGAAGGACCGCCGGCCGGCCGATCGGGAGATGCTCGCGCAGATCCCGATCACCGACCTCGCCGACAGCCTCGTCGATTTCGCCGAGACCGCGGCCGTCATCGCCGAACTCGATCTCGTCATCTCCGTCGACACCGCGGTCGCGCATCTCGCCGGAGCGATGGGCAAACCAGTGTGGATCCTGCTGCCCCACTACGCCGATTTCCGCTGGCTGCTGAACCACGAGGACACGCCCTGGTATCCGACCGCGCGGCTGTTCCGGCAGCCCCTGCCGGGAGACTGGGAGTGCGTCCTCGGTCAGGTGCACGACGCGCTCGTGTCGATGGCGGCTTGACCGGCATGCGCTCCGCACCTCGGACCAAACAGACGATCGACAGCCGCGCCTGGACGATCGCCGAAGCCCTCACCCTGCACCGACGGGGCCGGCTCGCCGAAGCCGAACAGCGTTACATGCGCATCCTCACCGGGAACCCGCGTGATTTCGACGCGCTGCACCTTCTCGGCGTGCTCAAGCTGCAGCGCGGCGACGCCGAGGAAGCGCTGCGGCTCGTCGGCGCGGCCATCGCCATCGATCCGCGCTCGGCCGACGCGCTGTCGAATTACGCCGCGGTCCTGCAGGCGCTCGGCCGCAAGGCCGACGCGCTCGCGAGCTACGAACGGGCGCTGGCGATCGATCCGAACCACATCGATGCGCTCTACAATCGCGGCCTCGCATTGCAGGAGAGCGAGCGCTTTGCCGAAGCGCTCGCATGCTACGACGCCGTGCTGGTGCGGCGCCCGGATCACGTCCATGCCCTGAACAATCGCGGAGTCGCGCTGCATCGTCTCGGACGCAACGACGAGGCGCTGGCAGCGTTCGACCGTGCGCTCGCCGTCGCGCCAGATTTCGTCGAGGCCCTCAGCAACCGGGGCAATCTCCTGCAGGATTGCGATCGCGACGAGGAGGCGCTTGCCTCCCTCGACAAGGCGCTCGCGATCGAACCCGATCACCTCGGCGCGCTCACCAACCGCGGCTCGGCGCTCGTGCGTCTCGGCCGGCCGGCGGACGCGGTCCGCAGCCTGGAAGCCGCGCTCGCGATCCGTCCCGATTTCGCCGAAGCGCGCCTCAACTGCGCCATCGCCCAACTGATGCTCGGTGACTTCCGCGCCGGATGGGCGAACTACGAATGGCGCACACGAACGCGGCGGCTGTCGGCCCTGGCGCGTCCGTTCGATCGGCCGCAATGGGACGGCACGCAGGCGGTGGCCGGACGCACCATCCTGCTGCACGCCGAGCAAGGCCTCGGCGACACGATCCACTTCGTACGCTACGCGCCGCTGCTCGTGCAGCGCGGGGCGAAGGTCCTGCTCGAGGTCCAGGCGCCCCTCGTGCCGTTGCTCGCCGGCCTGCAAGGGGTCGTACATGTGTTCCCGCGCGGCGAGGCTTTGCCGGACTTCGACCTGCATTCCCCGCTGATGAGCCTGCCGCATGCGTTCCGAACGGAACTCGCGACGATCCCCGCCGAGGTTCCGTATCTGTCGGCTCCGCCCGTACATATCGAGATGTGGCGGGAACGGCTGGGGCGGACGGCAGCGCCACGCGTCGGCCTCGCCTGGTTGGGCAGCGCCCACCATCGCGACGATCGCAACCGCTCGATCGCGCTCGAACGGCTTGCACCGCTGCTGGCGACGCCCGGGATACGTTACGTAAGCCTGCAGAAAGAGTTGCGGCCCGGCGATCGGGAGAGGCTTGCAGCCCTGCCGCAGATCGATCCTCTCGGCGAGACCTTCGGCGACTTTGCCGATACGGCCGCCGTCGTTGCCCAACTCGATCTCATTATTTCCGTCGATACCGCTGTCGCCCACCTCGCCGGCGCGATGGCAAAACCGGTATGGATCCTGCTGCCCGCCTATCCGGATTTTCGCTGGCTGCTCGGGCGGGAGGACAGCCCGTGGTATCGAACCGCACGACTGTTCCGTCAGCCGCGGCTCGGGGACTGGGAGAGCGTCATTTCCTGTCTCGGCGAGGCGCTTCTGCGCTGGGCCGGAGTCGGCCCGACGCCCCTAACAAAATCATAACATTATAATTGCGTCGGAATGCCGCGCTCATTGACAGGGTATCTGCATTTGAATACTCCCGGCCGCTGCGTGGTATAGCAGGTAGGACCTTCGAAGCACGCAGATGCACGGCAGTTCGGCCAAGAGCCCCAAATCGCGTTTTCGCTTTCCGCTCGACCGCGTGGTCATGACCGGAGCCGTGCTGGCAATCATCGTGCTCGTGGTCATGCCGGTCAGTTCGCTCATCGTCGGAAGCGTCCGCTCGGATGACGGCTTCGGGCTCGGTCATTTTCGCGAGGCTCTGTCCGGTCGGCTCTACCTTCAGGCGCTTTGGAATTCCCTCGTCCTCGGCTCGTGGGTCGGCCTGTTCAGCATCGTCATCGGCCTTCCGCTCGCCTGGGCGGTGAGCCGCACGAACGTTCCGGGCAAGTCGCTGATCCGCGTGACCGCGAACCTGTCGTATCTGTCGCCGCCGTTCCTGACGGCCATCGCGTTCGTCAATCTGTTCGGCCCCAACGCGGGCATCATCAACACGTTCACGCGCGACGTGCTTGGCGCGCCCTGGCTCACCTTCAACATCTTCTCCATGACCGGCCTCGTGCTCGTGACGGTCATGCATACGTTCCCCTATGTGTTCCTGCTCTCATCGAGCGCGCTGCAATCGGTCGATGCATCTTATGAGGAGGCGGCGCAGATTCTCGGCGCCAGCAAATGGCGCACGGCGCTCGCCATCACGGCGCCCCTCGTCACCCCGGCCATCCTCTCCGGAACGCTGCTCGCCTTCGTCAACGCCATCGCGCTGTTCGGCTCGCAGGCCATCATCGGTCTTCCCGGCCGCATCGTGACGCTGCCGACCCGCATCTATTCGCTGTTCGACTATCCGCCCGAATACGGACTGGCGTCCGCGCTCTCGCTCGTCTTCGTGCTGATCACCGTCGCGGCGTTGTTCCTGCAGCGCAGCTTCCTGGCGCGCCGCTCGTTCGTGACCCTGAGCGGCAAGGGCTCGCGGCCGCAGCTCGTCGATCTTGGGCCGGCCCGCTGGGTCCTGTTCGGCTTCGCGGTTCTCATCTTCCTGATTGCGATCGTCGCGCCTTATGCGTCGCTCATCGCCGTCTCGCTCAGCAAATCGTGGGGCCTCGATTTCTGGAAGGGCCTGACGCTGCACAACTACAAATTCGTGCTGTTCGAATACGACGTGACGCGGCGCGCGATCGTCAACAGCCTGATCCTCGCCACGCTCGCCGCCACGATCGCGGTGATGCTCGGCGCAATCATCGGCTGGATCGACTTGCGCACGCGCATCCCCGGCCGCCGGCTGCTCGACTATGCGGCGCTCATCCCGCTCGGACTGCCGGGCATCGTTATGGCGGTGGCCCTCATCCAGTTCTGGCTCGCCATGCCGATCGCGCTCTACGGCACGCTGACGATCCTGCTGCTCGCCTATACGGCGCGCTACGTGCCGCTCGGGGTGCGTGCCGCCAACGCCTCGCTGCGCCAGATCGATCCGACGCTCGAGGAGAGCGCGCGCATCCTTGGCGC
>CAYVBN010000274.1:0-14031 GCA_964449645.1 uncultured Hyphomicrobiales bacterium | reverse complement strand
CTGCTCAGCACGAGCGCGGTCTACGACGATCCGCAGGCCGGACCGACCGTGCTGCATTTCATGGTGCCGCTCGCCGCCAAGGAGGTGACGATCGAGCCCTCGTGGCGCGCCATGGGCATGCGGGCGACCGGATCGCACGTGGTGCACATCAGGGGCTTCTTCGTGCCCGATGCCGCCGTCGCGGCGCGGCGCCCGCGCGGACTCTGGCATCCGCTCTTTCATCTCGTGTCGATGATCGCCATTCCGCTGGTCTATTCGGTCTATGTCGGCGTGGCGGAAACCGCCCGCGACGCGGCGCTCGCGGTGGCGAAGCACAAGCCGATGACCCCGCAGATGATCGATACGGTCGGGGCGATGGAAACCGAGCTTGCGGCCGCCCGGGTTGCGCTGGCCGACATGCTGGCGGCCGCGGACGGCCAGCCCGGGCCGCAGACCACGAACCGCATCTTTCTCGGCCGCGCCAACGTGACGCGTGGCGTGCTGGCGATGTTCGACAGGGTATTCGAAATAGTGCACGGAGCGGGCTACCTGCGATCGAGCCCCATCGAGCGGCTGTTCCGCGACGTGCAGGCGGCACGCTTCCATCCGCTCGTGCCTCCGGTGCAGCGCGAGCTCGCCGGACGGCTGGCGCTCGGCCTCGATATCGACGGCAAGGCGGCGTGACAAACGTCGGCTGAGTCCGGATGCAGATTTCGACCCGGCGGAAGAGGCCGGACCGGATGCTTGCACCGGATGCTTGCCGCGATCTCAGAGTTGTTCCCTCCCCCTTGCGGGGGAGGGTCAGGGAGGGGGATACCCTGTCTACCTGAGCCCTCAGACGTTCGCGCGAAGGCTCCCGACGCTTGAGTTTTCGCAGAACGCGGTTCGTATTCAAGAACCTGTTTTGACGTGTACCTTCGAGCGTCAGATGGATTCGCCTCGCTCTCCGCATCCCCTCCCGGCGCTTCGCGCCGACCTCACCCGCAAGCGGGGAGGTGACCGGCGCAAGCACGGGTTCGGAGTGTCACAAAATCCGCCGCGACACGGCTTATGCTGTGACACAGCTCGTATTGTCGGGACACGTGCTGGCACAGCTCGTGCTGTTGCAGCACGGCTTCTTCTGATTTGATTCAGCTTCCGTAATTTTTCGCCAGATAGTCGGCGATCGCCCGGGCGTCGGCCTCGTCGATCGGTGCGCCGTAAGCCTTGATCATCTTGGCGACCTCGGCCTGCCACAGCGCGGCGTTGGGGTAGGGCGAATTCATCACGATGTAGTCGAGGCTGTGGCAGGCGCCGCAGTTCGCCTCCACCTTGTCGAGGCCAGGCGCCTGCTTGAGCTGGACGGGCTGCTCGTCCGCAAACGCGGGGAGCGCGAACGAGAGCGCGACGAGAACGACGGCGGTGCGCATGCGGCTCTCCTCAGGCGACGTCGATCGTGATGGTGTGGACGACGTTGTGGTGATAGCCGGCGGGATTGTGGATCAAGGCCGCCGTCTGCGTCTGCCCGACAGTGTTGCTCGCGCGCGCCGTCACCGTGTGCTTGCCCTTGCCGCGCGGCGCGAAGGTGAAGCTGAAGGTGCGGAAGGCGAAGCGGCCGAGGTCCGGGCCGAGCGCGGCCTCGTTCCAGCTCCGTCCCGAATCGGTCGAGATGTCGACGGAGCGGATGCCGTAGCCGGCGTCCCACGCGATGCCGCCGATCGTCACCTGTGCGCCCTGTTGGACGCGCGTCCCGTTCGCCGGGCTGGTGATGAGCGAGTTCACCACCATCTCGGTGATCGGCGTCGTCGTGGGGGTCTCCTGCGAGCTGAAATCCGCCACGATGGGGAATTTCCGCGCCGGAATCCGGTAGGCGGGATTCATCCAGTATCCGCTCCACGGTTTCGAGACCGCCTTGGCGGATGTCACGTGCTTCATCCAATACGTGCCGGTCCAGCCCGGCACGATGATGCGGGCCGGAAAGCCGTTGAAATGCGGCAGCGGCTCGCCGTTCATCTCGTAGGCGACGAGCGTCGTATCCTCCATCGCCTTCCACACCGGGATGCTCTTGACGAAATCGGGCGTCGTCTCGACGGCCGGGCCGTCCGCCCCCTCGAACACGATCTCGACGGCGTCCTTCTTCAGTCCGGCCTTCTCCAGCACGTCCTTGAGGCGTGCGCCTTTCCAGCGCGCGCAGCCCATCGCGCCGTAGCCCCACTCGACGCCCGGCACATGCGGCTGAAACAAGCCGCGCCGATTGCCCGAGCATTGATTGACGGCGACGACCTCCGCGGCCGGCAGGGCTTTGAGGTCGTCGAGGGTCAGTTCCGCCTGCCCGTTCGCGGCCTCGCCGCCGACCGCCAGGCGCCAGGTCTTGGGGTCGACCTGCGGAATGTCCGAGAGATGATAGCGGACGAAGAAGGCGTCGTTCGGGGTGATCGCCGTGCGGAAATATTCGATCGGCGTCTCGTAATTCGGCGGCCGGTAGCTGAGCTTGATGAGTGGTCTCTTGCCGGGGAGCGCATCGAGCTTGGCGATCTGGCGCACCCCTTCGGGGAGGGCTTGCGGGAGGTCGAGACCGGCCGCCCGCAGGAGGTTCGGGACACTCAGCCCGGTGCCCACCAGTGCCGCGCCGGTGGCGGCTTCCTTGAACAGCCGACGTCGTGTGATCATCGCGCCCTCCTGATCCCGCATTCGGCAGTGGCGCAAGCTTAGCACAAGCCCCGGACGGGCGGGCATGCGGGTTGCGTGGGCGCGCTGTAAAACCACACCCCGGCGTAAACGGCATGTTCACCGGCGTGTGAGAGGGCTGAACGCTTGTGGGGGCCGCGCGTTAACGGCTACACTCGGCAGGTCAGAGATTCTCGCGAGGGCTCGGATGAGAACCAGCGTATGGGCGGCGGTTGCTGCGGCGACCCTTGTGGCGGTGATGGTTTCGGCGCCGGCCGAGGCGGCCAAGAAAAAGCGTACCGTGGTCCGCTCGGAGCGCACCGTCGTGGTCGCGAACCGTCCGCAGATCGTCGTCCGCCGGCGCTCGTTCCTCGACCCCGGCACCGAAGTTCTGCCGGGCAGCCAGCCTTCGGGCGCCTATATCCGCCCGCCGCACTACTATCCGATCCCGGTCGAGAACACGATCTGGAGCTGGACGCGGCAGCCGCTGCCCGATCCGTGGGACATCCCCGGTTACTGGCGCGACTGACGCGCGCCTCCGCATTCCGGGCATCGCCCGGTCGATCGCCAAACCGATAGGCTGTCGAAAGCCGCTCTCGCGGTGGCGTGAGGCCGTCAGGCGGCCGCGAGCTTCTCGATCTCGCTCAGCACCGCATCGCCCATCTGCCGGGTGCCGACCGTCGGAGCGCCCGGAGGGGCGATATCGGCCGTGCGCAGGCCGCGCGCGAGCGTGGCGGCGATCGCCTGATCGATCAGGTCAGCCTCCTTGCTCATCCCGAGCGAATAGCGCAACGCCATGCCGAACGAGGCGATCATGGCGATCGGATTGGCGAGGCCCTTGCCGGCGATGTCCGGCGCCGAGCCGTGCACGGGCTCGTACATCGATTTGCGCCGCTTGGTCTTGGGATCGACCTCGCCGAGGGAGGCCGACGGCAGCATGCCGAGCGAGCCGGTGAGCATCGAGGCGACGTCGGAGAGCATGTCGCCGAAGAGATTGTCGCACACGATCACGTCGAATTGCTTCGGCCAGCGCACGAGCTGCATGCCGCAGGCGTCGGCGAGCTGGTGCTCGAGCTGCACGTCCGGGTATTCGCGCTGATGCACCTGGTTGACGACCTCGTGCCAGAGAACGCCGGATTTCATCACGTTGCGCTTCTCGGACGAGGTCACCTTGTTGCGGCGCTTGCGCGCCAGCTCGAACGCCACGCGGGCAATGCGCTCGATCTCGTAGGTGTCGTAGACCTGCGTGTCGACGGCGCGCTTCTGGCCGTTGCCGAGATCCGTGATGGTCTTGGGCTCGCCGAAATAGACGCCGCCGGTCAGTTCGCGCACGATCATGATGTCGAGGCCTTCGACCACCTCGCGCTTGAGGCTCGAAGCGTCCGCCAGCGCCGGATAGCAGACGGCCGGGCGCAGGTTGGCGAACAGGCCGAGCTCCTTGCGCAGCCGCAGCAGGCCGGCCTCGGGCCGCACGTCGTAGGGCACAGCGTCCCATTTCGGCCCGCCCACCGCGCCGAAGATGACCGCATCGGCGGCGTGCGCCTTGGCCATCGTCTCGTCGGTGATCGAGACCTTGTGGGCATCGTAGCAGGCGCCACCCACGAGCCCTTCGTCGGTCTCGAACCGGGCGATCCCGCGCTCGTTCATCCAGCCGATCAGTCGCTTCACCTCTCCCATCACCTCGGGGCCGATGCCGTCGCCGGGGAGCAGGAGCAGCTTGTGGGTGGCCATGATGAACGCCTCGCCGTGTTGACTATTCAACTCTTGTCTGGACCGTCTGCTTCCGTGCGGACTGTCTGCGCGGGAATTGCTAAAGGGCAGCGCGGCGATTGGCAAGGCGCGGGGCAAGCCGCAGCGGCGTTGCGACAGGGAGATCAGGCCTACGAACCGGCGCCCTTCGGGCCGTCAAAAATCTGGCGGTGGATGCCCGGGCGTCTCAGCTTCCGCTGAACCAGTTGTAGCCCTGGTCCTCCCAGTAGCCGCCGCGGTCGTCGTTGGTGACGACCAGCGAGACCACGTGCTTGGGGTTCTTGAAGCCGAGCTTGGTCGGGATACGGATCTTCATCGGGTAACCGTATTTGCGCGGCAGGATCTCGTCGGCGAACTTGAACGTCATCTGCGTCTGCGGGTGCAGCGCGGTCGGCATATCGATCGTGTTGGAATAGCCTTCCGCGCAGATGAAATAGACGTATTTGGCGCTGAGGTCGGCGCCGATGCGCTGGAGAAAATCGCGCAGCGGCGTGCCGCTCCATTTGCCGATCGCGCTCCAGCCCTCGACACAGATGTGCCGTGTCACCTGCGAGACTTCGGGCAGCGCATAAAGCTGCTCCAGCGTCCACGGCTGTTTGTTGTCGACGCGCCCGGCGATCTCGAGCTTGTAGGTTTCGCCGTCGACCTCCGGCGCTTCGTCCTCGCTGTAATAGGCATTGAACGGGAAGGGTCGCGTGATGGCGCTTTCCGGATAGGTCGGCGCCAGCGTGTTCGGATCGAACAGCAGCGCCTGCACCCGGTCGTTGAAGCGCGACACGACGCGCAGCGCAATTTCGGCCGTGTACTCGTCGACGATGTCGCATCCGGCGAGCAGTGCGAGCGCGCCGAGGCTCGCGCCGCCGCGCAGGAAGGCCCGCCGCGTCTGCTCGGGCATGAGCTTCGCCGCGTCCCGGGCGAGGAGGCGCGGGTCGACGCCCGGAATGAGTGCTCGCTTGCGCATGTCAGTGTCCTCAATCTCCGCGGATCATCGCACGCAGGCTTTTGGGAACCAGCAACGCCATGACGACGTGGATCGCCACGAAGCCGGCAATCGTCGCCATGGCGAAGAAGTGGACATAGCGTGCCGTGTCGTAACCACCGAAGAACGCGGTGAGCCGCTGGAACTGGACCGGCTTCCAGATCGAGAGGCCCGACGCCACCACCACGATGGCGGCCAGGATGACGCCCAGATAGAGCAGCCGCTGGACCGCGTTGTAGACCGAGAGATCGTCGTGGGAGAGGCGGCCGCGCAGCGCCGCTACGAGATCGCGCACGACCTCGGACGGGCGGATCGGCAGCAGCTTGCGGCGAAACCGGCCGGTGGCCAGTCCCAGCGTCAGATAGACGAGCCCATTCACGACCAGCAGCCACATGGCTGCGAAATGCCAGAGCAGCGCGCCGGCGAGCCAGCCCCCGATGGTGAGCCCGGGCGGGAACACGAAGCCGAACAGCGGCGAGGCGTTGTAGATCTGCCAGCCCGACGCGATCATCACGATCACGGCGAGCGCGTTGATCCAGTGCGTCACCCGCACCCAGGCCGGATGGATGGTGCGTGCACGCGCTTCGGCGGGAGCAGCGGTTCGGATCTCGGCTGTCGCGCTCATCGGCTGCCCTCGTGAAACACATGCTTCGACTTGAGCGCGCTCCGGCCTCGTGGAATTGGAAACGCGCTCTAATTTTTGCATTTGGTCGCATTTTTTCAACGGCGAACCGGCATCCGTTTCGCCAGTAAATGTTCCACCATCGGCTATCAGGTTTTCCTCGCGCCATCGCATCAGATTTGCGTGACGGCGCGGACGGCCGGCGTTCCGATGCCAAGGACTCACGGCATGGTGATTCGCGGTGAACGGCGGACCGGAACACGTGCCGGCCCGCCGAACCCTTGCTCACATCGGCAGCAGAACGGTGTCGACCACGTGGATGACGCCGTTCGATTGCAGCACGTCGGCGATGGTGACGCGCGCGGTGTCGCCCTTGGCGTCCGTCACCCAGAGCTTGCCCGTGCCGTCGTCCTTCACGGTGATCTCCTCGCCGGCGACGGTCTTGAACCTGGCCGTGCCTTCGCCCTGCTTGATGGCTTTGCGCAGGGACGCCGCCGTCATCCGGCCGGGAACGACGTGGTAGGTGAGGATTTTTGCAAGCATGCCTTTGCTCTCCGGCTTGAGCAGAGTGTCCACCGTGCCGGCCGGCAGCTTGGCGAAGGCGGCGTTGGTAGGGGCGAACACCGTGAACGGGCCCGGACCTTGCAGCGTGTCGACGAGGCCCGCCGCCTTGACGGCCGCAACGAGTGTCGTGTGGTCTTTGGAGTTGATCGCGTTCTGAACGATGTTTTTCGACGGGTACATCGGCGCACCGCCCACCATGACGGTCTTGTCCTGGGCGGCTGACAGCGGCGCGCTGGCGCCGGCCGCGGCGAGAGAGAACGCCGCGGTGGCGGCGAGCAAGGCGAGACGTGTGGACATCGGACTCTCCGTAGTTCGGACCCTGTGGGTCGTGACGCAGCGAGCTACGGCGCCTCATTGCGCAGGTTTCACGCGGGCTGCGATTTTTCACGCTGTCGTGAATGTCCGGCGTGGCGCGATATGGTCTTGCACTCTGCGTGGCGCATCCGGTCGCGCGGGTTCTTTGCTCGTCCATGCGGACGCGGACCGACGCCGACCCCCGTTGCGCCGGAGACGGAAGCAGTCGATATCAAGCGCGCGACGGCGCACATCGCGCATCGAAGGTGCCGTCGGACCAGAACGGGCGACCCATGAGCAAGACGAATCCAGGAAATTTCTTTGAGGATTTCCGCGTCGGACAGGTGATCCGGCACGCGACGCCGCGCACCCTCACGGCCGGCGACGTGGCGATCTACACGGCGTTCTACGGCCCCCGCTTTGCCGTGCAGTCGTCCGATGTCTTCGCGGCCCGGATCGGCTACCCGCGTGCGCCGGTCGACGACCTCCTGGTCTTCCATGTCGTGTTCGGCAAGACCGTTCCGGACATCTCGCTCAACGCCGTGGCGAACCTCGGCTATGCGGACTGCCGCTTCCTCGCGCCGGTCTATCCGGGCGACACCTTGACGGCGGTCTCGGAGGTCATCGGCCTCAAGGAGAATTCGAGCCGCAAGACCGGGATCGTGTTCGTGCGCTCCACCGGGCTCAACCAGGACGGAAGGCGCGTGATCGAGTACGTGCGCTGGGTCATGGTGCGCAAGCGCGACGAAGACGCGCCCGCGCCCGACGATCACGTGCCGCGCGTCGCCCAGGCGCTCGATCCGGTGCTGCTCGGCGACGCCTGTCCGCCGATCGACACGGCGGCCTACGATCTCGGGCTTGCCGGCGGTCCGGCGCGCTGGGACGACTATGCGATCGGCGAGCGCATCGACCATGTCGACGGCATGACGATCGAGGAAGCGGAGCACCAGCTGGCGACGCGGCTCTATCAGAACACGGCCCGCATCCACTTCAACCAGTTCGTCGAGGCCAAGGGCCGTTTCGGCCGCCGCCTCGTCTACGGTGGCCACGTCATCTCGATCGCGCGCGCACTCACCTTCAACGGGCTCGCCAACGCCTTTCATGTCGCGGCGATCAATGCCGGCCGGCACGTCGCCCCGGCGTTTGCCGGATCGACCATCTTCGCCTGGTCGCAGGTGCTCGACAAAGCGACGCTCCCCCGCCGCGACGACGTCGGCGGATTGCGACTGCGGACGATCGCAACCAAGGATCGCCCTTGCGTGGATTTTCCTCATCGGGTGGGTGACGAGGACGATCCCGACGTCGTGCTCGAGCTCGATTATTGGGTGCTTTTGCCGCGCTGATCCGCAGATCGCCCTGGTATGCCAGACGTCGGCGCAGGCGCAATCCTGGCATACCAGGGCTGCATGAAAATACGCTGTTCTTCGATGTCGTGCGTGGGCAATGCGGCATTGCACTCATGAACGGCATCTGCTTCAAGAAGGCCAAAGTCTTCCGGGAGTCGAGAAGATCGATGGCCGAGATCAAGGCCCGCATCGAACGGCCGTTGTCGCCGCACCTCCAGATCTACTCGCCGATGCTGACGATGATGATGTCGATCGTACATCGCATCACCGGCGGGGCGCTCTACTTCGGGACCGTGCTGCTGGTCTGGTGGCTGCTCGCGGCGGCCTCCGGTCCGAGCGCCTATGCGACGTTCCAATCGGCGGCGGGAAGCTTTCTCGGCCTGATCGTGCTGTTCGGCTACACCTGGGCGCTGATCCATCACGCGCTCGGCGGAATTCGCCACCTCATCTGGGATACGGGCTACGGCTTCGGGCCGGCCGAGCGCGAATGGCTCGCTCGCGCCACCTTGATCGGCTCGATCCTGCTCACCGGACTGCTGTGGATCATCGGCTTCATGATGATGGGCGGCCCACGGTGAAGGAGTCCGGACGAATGAGCATGCGAACGCCCCTCGGACGGGTGCGCGGATTGGGTTCGGCGCGCTCGGGAACGGGGCACTTCTGGCATCAGCGGCTCACGTCGGTCGCCGCCGTGCCGCTGACGATCGGGTTCATCGTCCTCGTCTTCAGCCTGCTCGGGCGCAATCACGCGGCGGTGGCGCAAATCCTCGCCTCGCCGGTGGTCGCCATCTTCATGATCCTGTTCATCCTGACGAGCGTTTACCATATGTGGTTAGGGATGCAGGTGATCGTCGAGGACTACGTGCATCAGGATCTGATCAAGCTCGCCACGCTGATCGGCAATACGTGCTTCTGCGTCGTCGTCGGGCTCGCCGGCTTGTACGCGGTCCTCAAGCTGTCTTTCGGAGTGTGAGCCGATGCCCACGAACGGCTCGGGAAACGGTGCTCCCGCGATCAACGGCCGTGCTTACCCGATCGAGGATCACAGCTACGATGTGATCGTCGTCGGAGCCGGCGGCGCCGGCCTGCGCGCGGTCGTCGGCTGCAGCGAGGCGGGGCTCAAGACCGCCTGCATCACCAAGGTGTTTCCGACGCGCTCGCACACGGTCGCCGCCCAGGGCGGCATCTCGGCGGCGCTCGGCAACATGGGCGAGGACGACTGGCGCTGGCACATGTACGACACCGTCAAGGGGTCGGACTGGCTCGGCGACCAGGACGCGATCGAATACCTGTGCCGCAACGCCCCCGCCGCCGTCTATGAGCTCGAGCACTGGGGCGTGCCGTTCTCGCGCACCGAGGACGGAAAGATCTATCAGCGGCCGTTCGGCGGCATGACCACCAACTTCGGGAAGGGAACGGCTCAGCGCACCTGCGCGGCTGCCGATCGCACCGGTCATGCGATGCTGCACACGATGTACGGCCAGGCGCTGCGGCACGCGGCGGAATTCTTCGTCGAGTTCTTCGCCATCGATCTCATCATGGATGACGAAGGACGCTGCCGCGGGGTGGTGGCGATCAAGCTCGACGATGGGACGATCCACCGTTTCCGCGCCCACATGACGGTGCTGGCGACGGGCGGCTACGGCCGCGCCTACTTCTCCTGCACCTCCGCGCACACCTGCACGGGCGACGGCAACGCGATGGTGCTGCGCGCCGGCCTGCCGCTGCAGGACATGGAGTTCGTCCAGTTCCATCCGACCGGCATCTACGGCGCCGGCTGTCTCATCACCGAAGGCGCGCGCGGCGAGGGCGCCTATCTGGTCAATTCCGAAGGCGAGCGCTTCATGGAGCGCTACGCGCCGTCCGCCAAGGACCTCGCCTCGCGCGACGTTGTCTCGCGCGCGATGACCATCGAGATTCGCGAGGGGCGCGGCGTGGGCCGCAACAAGGACCACATCTATCTGCACCTCGATCATCTCGATCCGGAGATCCTGCACGAGCGCCTGCCCGGCATCTCCGAATCCGCGCGCATCTTCGCCGGCGTCGATGTGACGCGCGAGCCGATCCCGGTGCTCCCGACCGTGCACTACAACATGGGCGGCATCGCCACGAACTTCCACGGCGAGGCGCTGACCAAGAAGAACGGCGATCCGGACCACGTGGTGCCTGGCCTCATGGCGCTCGGCGAAGCCGCCTGCGTCTCGGTGCACGGCGCCAACCGGCTCGGCTCGAACTCCCTCATCGATCTTGTCGTGTTCGGCCGCGCCGCTGCGCTGCGCTGCGCCGAGGTGATCACGCCGGGCGAGAAGCATGCCGACCTGCCGAAGGATTCCGCCGATCTCGCGCTGAGCCGTCTCGACAAGTTCCGCTATGCCGACGGCAGCACCTCGACCGCGGAGATGCGGCTGCACATGCAGAAGGTCATGCAGACGAACTGCGCGGTGTTCCGCACCGGCGAGGTTCTGGAGGAAGGCGCGAAGCTCATCCACGACGCGCTCGCGAACGTGGGTGACATCAAGGTCACCGACCGATCGCTGATCTGGAACTCCGACCTGATCGAGACGCTCGAGTTCGACAACCTGATCGCGCAGGCGGTGGTGACGCTTGATTCCGCGTGCAACCGCACCGAAAGCCGCGGGGCGCACGCGCGCGAGGATCATCCCGAGCGCGACGACAAGAACTGGATGAAGCACACGCTCGCCTGGCTCGACTTCCAGACCGGCCGGACGACGCTCGACTATCGTCCGGTGCACACCTACACGCTCACCAACGACGTCACCTATATCGAGCCCAAGGCCCGCGTGTACTGAGCCGGGCCCGTTCCGACATCGAAAGCCGATCCACCATGGTCCAATTCACGTTGCCGCGGAATTCCAAGATCACCGAAGGCAAGGCGTGGCCGCAACCGCTCGGCGCGCAGAACGTCCGCGAGTACCGCATCTACCGCTGGAATCCCGACGACAGCGCAAATCCCCGCATCGACACCTACATGGTCGATACCGACGATTGCGGCCCGATGGTGCTCGACGCGCTGATCTGGATCAAGAATCACGTCGATCCGACGTTGACGTTCCGCCGGTCGTGCCGCGAGGGAATCTGCGGCTCCTGCGCGATGAACATCGACGGCACCAACACGCTCGCCTGCACCAAGGCGATGGACGACATCGACGGTCCGGTACGCCTCTATCCGCTGCCGCACATGTCCGTGGTCAAGGACCTCGTTCCCGACCTGAGCAATTTCTACGCCCAGCACGCCTCGATCCAGCCGTGGCTGCAGACGGTCACGCCGACGCCGCAGAAGGAGTGGCGCCAGAGCCACGAGGACCGGCAGAAGCTCGACGGGCTTTACGAGTGCATTCTGTGCGCGTGCTGCTCGACCTCGTGCCCGAGCTACTGGTGGAACAGCGATCGCTATCTCGGCCCGGCCGCCCTGCTGCAGGCCTATCGCTGGATCAACGATTCGCGCGACGAGGCGACCGGCGAACGGCTCGACAATCTCGAGGATCCGTTCCGTCTCTACCGCTGCCACACCATCATGAATTGCGCCAAGGCCTGCCCGAAAGGCCTCAATCCGGCGCAGGCCATCGCCGAGATCAAGAAGAAGATGGTGGAACGGCAGGTCTGATCCGGCCGTAGCCCCTCCGGCCGGCATCTTCGGCTCGACGCCCACCACACGCGCGACCGCTCGACGTTTCGGAACCCGAACGGCGCCGCCGCGTTGCCGGTGAGGGCATTGCGGACGCCGAGCCATGAACGAACGCCAGCAGATCGCGCGCGCGTGGGAGATCGCCGACGACGTCGGCATCTGCATGTTCACCACCCACGTGAACGGGCGCATGCGGGCGCGGCCGCTGAAGGCCTATGCGTCGGAAGACGAAGGCTGCTTCTGGTTCATCACCGATGACCGCGGGCACAAGGACGACGAGATCGCGGCCGAGCCGGATGTCTGTCTGTCGTTCGCCGATACCGGCTACAACACGTATCTGTCGGTGACGGGACGCGCCGAGGTGCTGCGCGATCGCGCCAAGCTCGCCGAACTGTGGGACTTCGACGCGCAGGCCTGGTGGCCCGACGGCCCGGACACGCCCTCCGTCCGGCTGCTGCGCGTGGTGCCGGAGAGCGCCGAGTTCTGGGACACGCGCGGCAGCTCGATCGTGGTGGCATTCCGGCTCGCCGCGGCGCGGTTGCGCGGCACGGAGCCCGAGCTCGACCTCAGCAAGAAAGTGCAGATGCGCTGAGTCCGGGCGGTCTGCTCCGTCGGGCTATTTGAGCCCGATTTTTCCGCAGCCGATATTCGCGTCGAAGAGCGCCTAACCGCGCGTCTTCGCGAGCTTGCGCCGGCGCCGGCCGAGCGTGCGCAGCCGCAGCGCGTTGAGCCGAATGAAGCCGGCCGCGTCGCGATGATCGTAGGCGACCGCGCCTTCCTCGAAGGTGACGAGGTCCTGGTCGTACAGCGAGGAGGGGCTCTCGCGCCCCACGACCGTGACATTGCCCTTGTAGAGCTTCAGCCGCACGCGGCCGGTCACGAATTCCTGCGAATGATCGATCGCCGCCTGCAGCATCTCGCGCTCGGGCGAGAACCAGAAGCCGTTGTAGACGAGCTCCGCGTATTTCGGCATCAGCTCGTCCTTGAGGTGCATGGCGCCGCGGTCGAGCGTGATGCTTTCGATGCCGCGATGGGCGGCGAGCAGGATGGTGCCGCCCGGCGTCTCGTACATGCCGCGCGACTTCATGCCGACGAAACGGTTCTCCACCAGGTCGAGCCGCCCGATGCCGTTGGCGCGGCCGAGCTCGTTGAGCCGGGCGAGAAGACGGGCCGGCGACAGGCTTTCCCCGTCGATCGCGACCGCATCGCCCTTGCGGAAGTCGACCGTCACGTAGGTCGGCCGGTCGGGTGCCGTTTCGGGATCGACCGTCCGCGAGAAGACGTAGTCGGGGACCTCCTCGGCCGGATCCTCGAGCACTTTCCCCTCGGAGGAGGTGTGCAGCAGGTTGGCGTCGACCGAGAACGGCGCCTCGCCGCGCTTGTCCTTGGCGATCGGGATCTGATGCTGCTCGGCGAACGCGATCAGCTTGGTCCGCGAGGTCAGGTCCCATTCGCGCCAGGGCGCGATCACGGTCACGTCCGGGTTGAGCGCGTAATAGGCGAGCTCGAAACGGACCTGATCGTTGCCCTTGCCGGTCGCGCCGTGCGCCACCGCATCGGCACCGACCTTCTCGGCGATCTCGATCTGCTTCTTGGCGATCAGCGGCCGCGCGATCGAGGTGCCGAGCAGATACTGGCCCTCGTAGAGGGCATTGGCGCGGAACATCGGGAACACGTAGTCGCGAACGAATTCCTCGCGCAGGTCCTCGATGAAGATGTTCTCCGGCTTGATGCCGAGGAGCAGCGCCTTCTGCCGCGCCGGCTCGAGCTCCTCGCCCTGGCCGAGATCGGCCGTGAAGGTGACGACCTCGCAGCCGTAGGTCGTTTGCAACCACTTCAGGATGATCGACGTGTCGAGCCCGCCCGAATAGGCGAGCACGACCTTCTTCACGTCGCCTTTGGCCATAGCGAATCCGTGCCAACCGAGAAAAAGGCCGGCGTCGCCGGCCCGGAATGGCGCGGACTATAGGCGGAACATCCCCGAGCGCAAGCGCGGGCGGCGGCCCGGGAAAGGCCCGCTCGCCCGGTCAATTCGCTCAAAGCCGGCGGCCGAGGAACCAGCCGGTGAGGGCCGCCGCGAGGACCGCCCCCAGCGCCGCGCTGCGCGATCCGTGGCTCACCGCGGCGGCGGCGGCATCAAGCGCCTGCTCGGTCGCGGCGGCGGCGTGCGTGGCTGCGGCCGTGCGGCTCGCGGCCGCCTGCGATG
>CAYVBN010000273.1:0-6629 GCA_964449645.1 uncultured Hyphomicrobiales bacterium | reverse complement strand
AGACCAATCTGCTCGAAGCGATCTCGTTCCTGGCGCCCGGCCGCGGTCTGCGGCGCGCCACGCTCGAGGAGGTCGCCTTCAGCGAAGGCGACGGATCATGGGCGGTGGCCGCAGAGGTGGAAGGCGCGCTCGGCCTTGTCTCG
The DNA here is from genome assembly GCA_964449645.1 of uncultured Hyphomicrobiales bacterium. Taxonomy (GTDB): domain Bacteria; phylum Pseudomonadota; class Alphaproteobacteria; order Rhizobiales; family Xanthobacteraceae; genus CAYVBN01. The sequence continues at coordinate 6,486 of CAYVBN010000273.1, read as the reverse complement.
CTCGGCACGGGTCTCGAGCCGCCCGGCGGGCAAGAGGCCGTGCTCTCGCGCAAATGCCGCATCGACCGCGAACCGGTCGGCTCCGCGGCGGCCTTTCTCGATCACCTGCGCGTCGTCTGGCTCGTGCCGTCCATGGACGGGCTGTTCGTCGGTCCCGCATCCGAGCGCCGGCGTTTCCTCGACCGCCTGGTGCTGGCGGTCGACGCCGAGCACGGCTCGCGCGTCAACGCCCTCGAACGTGCGCTGCGCGCGCGCAATCGGCTTTTGGAAGACCGCAATCCCGACCCGCATTGGCTCGACGCCGCCGAGCACGAGACGGCCGAGCTCGCGGTCGCGGTCGCGGCGGCACGCGCGGAGGCGGTGCAGCGGCTCGCCGGCGCGCTGGCGGCGCGGCGCGATCGCGGCTCGGCGTTTCCGACCGCCAGCGTCGGGCTCGACGGTTGGATGGAGGCGCTCGTCACCCACCATCCGGCGGTCGAGATCGAGGATCGCTACCGCACGGTCTTGCGCGAGAGCCGCGCGCGCGACGCGCTTGCCGGCCGCACGCTCGACGGGCCGCACCTGACCGATCTGACGGTCGGCTACGAGGCCAAGGGAATTGCGGCGCGCGACGGATCGACGGGCGAGCAGAAGGCGCTGCTGATCGGGCTCGTGCTCGCGCATGCCCAGCTCATTGCCGACATGACGGGCTTCGCCCCGGTGCTGCTGCTCGACGAGGTCGTGGCGCATCTCGATCCGGGCCGCCGCGCCGCCCTGTATGACGAGCTGACGGGCCTCGACGCGCAGGTCTGGATGACGGGCGCCGACGCCGCAGCCTTCACCGACCTGCCGGCCGGATCCGAGCGGTTCTGGGTCTCGCCGGGCGAGGTCGCGCGCAGCGCCTGAACGTTCCAGGCGCGTGCGGCGATCCGGGCGATACATCAGCTCGCGGCACATCAGCTTGCGGCGCCCGGGCGCGCACCGGCCCGGAACTTGTCGGCGAATTCCTGCAGCTCATCGGCGGCAAGATCGCTCACCGCCCAGAATTCCAGGCCGCCATCCGACCACGAGAGCAGATTGTAGCCTTGGAATACGTCTTTGCCGCTGGCGAACGTGTCGGCCGTCGAGCGCTGAGCGACGAACAGATTGATGATGTGCTTGCGCCGCTGATACACGAGTGCGCAGACCGTCCTGCCGTCGAGATAATCGAGGCGGCCGCCGATCAGCGTGAACCCCTGCGCGGTGAGATCGATCACCGGCGGCGCGATGTCGACGCGGCCGTTGAACCAGGGCTTCACCGTGTGCCGGTCGGTCGAGAGCACATCGGTGAGATGGTCGGCCTGCAACGAACGCAGATGCGCGGCCACGACTTCGTCGCGGATGCGCTGATTGCTGTCTTCACGGACGACAACCATCACGAGGCTGGCGGCGAGCGCGCCGGAGAGCACGCTGCCGAGCGCGAAACCCTTGAGCAGCGTCCGCCGGCTCGTCTGCACCGGCTTGGGCGCCGGCATGGCCGCCTCGATACGGCGACGGAGATCGGGCGGCGCGGTGAAGCGCGGCGCCGTGCGCGCGACCTCCCGATGCAGGCTTGTATAGGTGCGCAACTGCGCGCCGCAGCGCGGGCACGTCGCCACGTGGGCCTCCACCTCGCGCGCGTGACCCGCGTCGAGCTCGCGGTCGATCAGCGCATGCAGGAGGACCTCGGCTTCCCGGCAATTCATGACGCCTTCTCCTCCTCTCCGGCGGCGGCGATCCAGGCGGCGCGCAGCAGAGATCGGGCGCGCGCGAGCCGCGACATCACCGTTCCGATCGGCGCGTCGACGATCTCGGCGATCTCCCGATAGGACAGGTCCTCGATTTCGCGCAGAACGACCACCTCGCGGAACGCGTCCGGCAGCGCGGCAATCATGGCACGCACCGTTTCGGCATCGTGCCGGCGCAGCACCTGGGCCTCCGGCGTATCCTGTCCGTCGCTCCACAGCGGCTCGGCAGTTTCCAGCGCATCGTCCTCGAGCGCTGTCGCAGCGTGCGGCGACGAACCCTTTTGCCGCGCCCGAATGGTGTGGCATGCGTTGCGCAGGATCGCGAACAGCCATGGCTTGATCTCTGGTCCGCGGAACGTATCGAAGTGCTGCAGCGCGCGCAGATAACATTCCTGCACCGCATCGTCGGCGTCGGCCGCGCTGCCGAGCAGGTAGCGCGCAAGGGTGTAGACGTTATCGAGATGCGGCAGGGCGAGGGCTTTGAACCGCCCTGCCCTGTCGTGCGCGTCGTGGCTCCACGTGCCGCTCGCCATTGGGGTGCGACTGCGCTCCGGTCCGGATGGCCGATATCGGTGAACGCCCGCCACCAGCCCTACTTCCGGCCCGTATTCGTCTCGACCACGATGGTCGCCTTCATGTGCGGATGCAACGAGCAGAAATACTCGTAGGTACCCGGTGTCGTGAACGTGAAGGCGAAGGTGTCGCCGGTGTCGAGCGCCTTCGACTTGAAAGCGCGCGTGGCCGACGTGACGGTGTGCGGAATGTCGTCGTCGTTGCGCCAGCTCACGGTCGTGCCCGCCTTCACGGTCACGGTCTGCGGCTCGAAGGTGAAGTTGTCGATCTTCACGGTCGGGTCGGCGGCGCGCGCCGAACCGGTGGAGACGACCGCGACCGCCGCGACGATCGCGAGAGCGGCGCAGCCGCCCGACAGGCGTGCGAAAGCCATGTGCCTTCTCCCTTTCAGCTCGCGAGCGGCTTGTCGATGATCGCGAGCCGCTGCTGGCCCGGCTTGAAGGTGACGTGCGTGGTGCCGAGCAGCGCACGCAGCTTGTCGTCGGCGACCTTCATCGGCCCCGGCGACGGCGCTGTTCCGGGTGCCGGCTGCGGGAATGCGGTCGAAGGTGCGGTGTGGAACGTGACGTTGCCTTCCACCTTCTGCATGACCTGATGGATGTGACCGTTGAGCACGGTCACCGAGCCGAAGCGCTTGAGATAAGTGAGCGCGCGGGCGCTGTCCTCGGTGCCCCAGCCCCACTGGGGATAGACGACCCACAGCGGGATGTGGGCGAAGACCACGACCGGCGTGGATGCGCTGCGCCCCTTGAGGTCGTCTTCGAGCCATTCGATCTGCTCGTCGCCGAGCGAGCCCTGGCCGCCGGCCTTGAGATTGGCGACGTTGACGAGCCCGACGAAGTGCACGCCATTGGCATCGAAGCTGTACCAGCCAAGGCCCTTCGCGCCGCGGCCATAGCGCTCGCGGTAGAGCTTCACGTCCTCGTCGAGGATGTCGTGCTCGCCCGGCACGTAGTGGCAGTCGAGACGCGCCTGCGAGATGATGCGATCCGCGTCGTCGAATTCCGACGGCTTCGAGAGATGGCTGATGTCGCCGGTGTGGATCATGAAGGAGGGTCGCACTGGCAGCGCCTTGATGCGGCCGACCGCTTCCTCGAGCGTACCGATGACGTTCGGATTGGCCGGCTTGTCGAAGCCGACGTGGCTGTCGCTGATCTGCAGGAAGGTGAGGCCCGCGGATTCGGCCGCGACCGCTTCATCGATGATTCCCATCGCGCGCGGCACGCCGCCGGCGATCGTCCAGAGAACGCCGGTTCCTGCCCAGGTCATGCACTCCAGCACCTTGCGCCGGCTGACGCCCGTGCCGGGCTCGTTCGTGTGATCGGATGCCATGATGATCTCCGTGGGCCGATGATCGACCCGACAGCGGCTAGATCGGACGAGCGTGCGATTTATTCCCGGAGAGATCTCCGGCTGCGGCCGGTCCAGGCGGCCTGTCCGAAGGCGCGCGGCCGGCGTTTCGCGGCCCATTTTTGGCCTCCGGGAGGGGCGGAAAAACGGGGCTTGCGGGCTTCCCCGGCGGGCTTTCCGGGCGGCCGCACCGGAGCCTGAAAACCTTTTTCAAAACAAGGAGCTAAACCCCTTCACTTTACCCTGTACGATACCCATTTTTCATGCGACACCACTCTTTGCGAATCATCCCGTTTTCGCTCGTTTTCGAAGATCACCGCATGGCCGAAGCTGCCCGCCAGCAATCCGATCCCGTTCCGCGAAAAGATGCCTCCTCGGACTACGGCGCCGAGTCGATCAAGGTCCTCAAGGGCCTCGACGCGGTGCGCAAGCGACCGGGCATGTACAGCGGCGACACCGATGACGGCTCCGGCCTGCACCACATGGTCTACGAGGTCGTCGACAACGCGATCGACGAGGCGCTCGCCGGCTACGCCAAGGAAGTCACCGTCATTCTCAATCCGGACGGCTCGTGCACGGTGCGCGACGACGGACGCGGCATTCCGACCGACATCCACAAGGGCGAAGGCGTATCGGCGGCCGAGGTCATCATGACCCAGCTCCACGCCGGCGGTAAGTTCGACCAGAATTCCTACAAGGTGTCCGGCGGCCTGCACGGCGTCGGCGTCTCCGTCGTCAATGCGCTGTCGAGCTGGCTCAAGCTGCGCATCTGGCGCAACGGCAGCGAGCACGCGATGGAGTTCCGCGACGGCGAAGCGGTCGCGCCGCTTGCCGTGATCGGTGAAGCGCACGATAAGCGCGGCACCGAGGTGACCTTTCTCCCCTCGCCGCAAACCTTCACCATGACGGAGTTCGACTGGGCGACGCTCGAGCATCGCCTGCGCGAGCTCGCGTTCCTCAATTCCGGCGTTCGCATCCTGCTCTCCGACCAGCGCCACGCGGTCGAGAAGCGGGAGGAGATGCTCTATGAGGGCGGCGTCGAAGCGTTCGTCAAATATCTCGACCGCAACAAGACCCCGCTGGTGCCGAAGCCGATCGTGATCAAATCCGAGCGCGACGGCATCAGCGTCGACTGCGCGCTGTGGTGGAACGACGGCTACCACGAGAGCGTGCTCTGCTTCACCAACAACATTCCGCAGCGTGACGGCGGCACCCATCTCGCCGGCTTCCGCGGCGCACTCACCCGTCAGGTGACCGGCTATGCCGAGTCGGGCGGCATCAGCCGCAAGGAGAAGGTCGCGCTCACCGGCGACGACTGCCGCGAAGGCCTCACGGCGGTGCTCTCGGTCAAGGTGCCCGATCCGAAATTCTCCTCGCAGACCAAGGACAAGCTCGTCTCTTCCGAGGTGCGGCCCGTGGTCGAGGGGATCGTCAGCGACGCGCTCAAGTCCTGGTTCGAGGAGCACCCGGGCGAAGCCAAGGTCATTGTCGGCAAGGTGATCCAGGCCGCCGCCGCGCGCGAGGCCGCCCGCAGGGCGCGCGAGATGACGCGCAAGAGCGCGCTCGGGGTGTCGTCGCTGCCGGGCAAGCTCGCCGACTGTCAGGAGCGCGATCCGGCCAAGTCCGAGCTGTTCATCGTCGAGGGCGACTCGGCCGGCGGCTCCGCCAAGCAGGGCCGCAACCGCGAGTTCCAGGCCGTCCTGCCGCTGCGCGGCAAGATCCTGAACGTCGAGCGCGTGCGCATGGACAAGATGCTCTCGAGCCAGGAGATCGGCACGCTGATCACCGCGCTCGGCACCGGCATCAGCGACGAATTCAGCATCGACAAGCTGCGCTACCACAAGATCATCATCATGACGGACGCCGACGTGGACGGCGCGCACATCCGCACGCTGCTGCTCACGTTCTTCTATCGGCAGATGCGCGAGATCGTCGAACGCGGCCACCTGTTCATCGCCCAGCCCCCGCTCTACAAGGTGACGCGCGGCAAGTCCGAGCAGTACCTCAAGGACGAACGCGCGCTCGAGGATTATCTGATCGGCGCCGGGCTCGAAGAGGCGGTGCTCCAGTTGTCCTCGGGCGAGGAGCGCGCGGGCGCGGATCTGCAGCGGCTCGTCGAGGAAGCACGTGTCGTGCGCAACGCGCTGGGCACCCTGCACAGCCGCTACGACCGCAAGGTCGTGGAGCAGGCGGCGATCGCGGGGGTGCTGCATCCGCGCGCTGCCGAGGATCTCGCGACAGCGCAGGCGGCGGCCGAATACATCGCACGCCGGCTCGATGCGCTCACCGAGGAGACGGAGCGCGGCTGGAGCGGAAGCTTCGTCGAGGGCGAGGGATTCCGTTTCGAGCGCACGGTGCGGGGCGTCAGGGACGTCGCCCTGCTCGACCTCGCGCTGCTCGGATCGGCCGAGGCGCGCAAGCTGGACGAGCACGCCGCCTCCCTGCAGGAAGTCTATCCGCGCCCCGGCGTCCTGCGCCGTCGCGGCGACGACATCCCGATCTACGGTCCGGTGAGCCTGTTCGACGCCGTCATGGCGGCCGGCCGCAAAGGGTTGTCGCTGCAGCGGTACAAGGGCCTCGGCGAGATGAATCCCGAGCAGCTCTGGGAAACCACGCTCGACGTCGAGGCGCGCACGCTCTTGCAAGTCAAGGTCGAGCACGCCGACGACGCCGATTCGATGTTCTCCAAGCTGATGGGCGACGTGGTCGAGCCGCGCCGCGAATTCATCCAGGAATTCGCGCTGGAAGCGGATGTGGATGCTTAGGGGCTATCCTCCGGCACAACCGCGTCAAACGTTCTGAAAACTTCACGCGCATA
>CAYVBN010000272.1:0-6148 GCA_964449645.1 uncultured Hyphomicrobiales bacterium | reverse complement strand
CGCGAATTCCGGCGCGACGTTCTGGAATTCGCGATCGGCGCGGGTGATCGCCGTGGTCGCGATCCCGGACGGCCCCGTGTAGGTGTAGGCCGTGTTGATGCCCGTGAGGCGCGTCGTTTCCCAGCCGATTCCCGCGATCGCGGTCCATCTCTCGTTGAGATGCAGCTCCTCGCGGGCGCGGGCACCGTAATTCGTGTGCTCACCGAGAACATTGGCCGACAGACGGCCGAGCGTGGCGTCACCGCCCGGCATCACGTTGCGCGTGTCGCTCGACCAGCTCAGCGTGTTGTAGAACGCGCCGAGATAATGGGTCGCGTCCATGCCCAGCACCTGACCGCGCCTGACGAGATCGCTCATGAAGTTGTACGACGGAAAGTCGCCGATCGCGCTTGTGGTTCCCGTCGGCTGGCTGATGTTGCGGTCGTCGAACACGAACTGATTGCGCCAGGTGGTCTGGTTGTCGAAGTCATGCTCCCAGCGCCCACCCACGATGGTGCGACGGTCCGTGCGGCCGAGGCCCGCCTGCTCGGCGGTCTCTCGGTCGGTGCCGGCCGCCGTGTTGAATCCGTTGTTGAAGAGCGTGACCAAGCCACACCCCGGCGCAGCCGTGGCGCCGCTGGCGCATCCCTGCTGGAACGGATTGATGGAGAACTGGTTGAGCGACAGGCGGATCGGAATGCGCGCATCCAACGTATTGTTGATCACCTTGACGGTGAAACGGTCGTCGGGCGTCGCCTGCAGCCCGGCGAGGAAGTTGACCGTCTGGGTATTGAACCAGCTGTTGCCGATATAGCCGTCGCCGCGGACGTCGCTTGCGAACAGCGACGCTTCGAAATTGCCGATCTTCTTCCCGGCCGTGAGATAGTTGTTGAGATAGCCGAAACTCCCCGCATCGAGGCCGTACTCGAACCCGTTGATCGCGCCGCCGGGACGCGTGCGGAAGTTGATCGCACCGCCGGTCGCGTAGTTACCGTAGAGCGCGGATGACGGCCCGCGGATGACATCGATGGCGCCGTAGGCGTGGGGATCGATCAGGTCGCTGCGCGACAAGCCGTCCGGCTGCGTGACCGGAAAACCATCGTCGAAAATCACCAAGTTGCGGATGCCGAATCCGTTCCGCGCATTCGATCCGCGAATGGAGATGCCGAAATCGCGGGGACCATTCCCCTGCTTGACCGAGATGCCGGGGCTGTCGCGCAAGACATCCGCGGCCGAGAAGGATTGCCGGTTGTCGAACTGATCCCGGCCGATCGACGTCTGCGTCTGTCCGCCCGGCGCCTGGTAGAGATTTGCGAGGCTCGCGGCGACGGGTGCCGGAGACCGCTGCGTCGTAACCGCCGGGCGCGGTTGCTGCGGCGGCGCCGAGGTGGTGCGGGTCGGAGGTTTTTTCGCCCGCGGCTTGGCCCGGGTACTGTGCGGAGCAACGACCGTAATCGGCGGCAACACTTGAATTGCATTCTGTGCGGCGGCGCTGCCGGGAACAGCAGTCAACGCCGTTTGGAGCGCGAGCGCGCTCACGCCCGCAAGGGCGAGAAAACGGGGCATGGGATAATCCTGGTGCAGGCGTCAAAGCCCGCCGATGCAAGGAGATGCGCAGGCAGCCTCGCTGCCCGCAGGCGCAACCGTGTCGCTTAATCAGGCGTGAGGCGGCGCGCGTGCCTGGTGATCGACACGCAGCCTGTGCAGCAACAGGAGCGCGGCATCGTCCGGCCAGACCACACGGCGGACGTCCTGCATCGGCTTGAGAGCGCCGACCGCAACATCGTCAAGCAACGCTTGACCGGATGCCGCATGGGCGAAGCAGAAGACGCTGCAGCAGTCATGGATGTGATCCTGGACAGGCTGGCCGCCCTGATCCGACTCCGAATGACCGGAACAGATTTCTGAATGGAACGGATCGGCAGCGGCGACCAGATAGGGCACAACCGGTGCAAGAACTTGCGCCCAGATCGCGAGGATTACGATGGGAAGAAATTTCCCGAGCGCCCGCTGCATCACATTAGACCGATTCTGGCCTGCAGGAATTGACACGACGGTATTGGCACGGAACTTATGAGGAGTCTAGCGCGCCTCCGCCGTCGGCACGATGACAGAATCATCGATGCGTGAAGCGCGAACTTGGTCGTCGCGAATTCGATTCCGGGCCGCAGATGGGATGAGCTTTGAGCTAGTGAGGCGGATCTGGCATTCGCTGCTCGCCAAGCCGCGAGTCCGCGAAGCGAATGTCAAATCCAAAGCTCCACTAGAAATCTATACCTAGCTAGTGGTCTTTCGATTCTAACATTCGCACTCGAGCCATCCGAAGCGGGATGCGAATGTTAGAATCGAACCACTAGGTAGTCCGCCGCCGCAACGGTGACCGTCCCGGAACCCAGGTGGCGTACTCCGAGATTTTTGTTGTCAGTTGAGCGGATCGACCCTGCGCGCGGGAAGCGAGGATTGACACCGACCCGGACGCCGTTGCGCAATAGGCGGCGCTCCTATAGAGCAGCGTCGACACGGACAACCATCGGGGAAACGGGTGGGGCCATGAACACGAAACGGGACGTCAAGAACCTGATCGATTTCGTCGTCGCGTCCATCGAGGCGGGCAAGGCTTTCGAAGAGCCCTTCTATCATCTCGAATTCGATCGCGTATTTCCCGACGACATCTACGCGGCGATGATCCGGCAGATGCCGGTCGCTTCCGACTATCGTCCGCTTCCCGGCCGCAACAAGGGCAACCTGTTGCCCGACGGTACGTCGACGCGGGTGAAGATCGACCTCTTCCCCGAATACACGCGCCATCTGCCGGACGAGAAGCGAGAGCTCTGGGACCTCGTCGGCCGGGCTCTCTGCTCCGCCGAGGTGCAGGCGGCCTTCATGCGCCGGCTCGCGCCCGGTCTCGCCCGCCGCTTCGGACCCGAGCATGCGGAGGTCGGCATGTATCCGATCCCGGTGCTCACGCGCGACATTCCGGGCTACCGGATCACGCCGCACACCGACACGCATTGGAAGGGCATCACCGTCCAGCTCTACCTGCCGCCCGACGCATCGGCGACGCATATCGGCACGATCTTTCATGGGCGCGACCCCGACGGGTCGCTGACCCGCGCGACGCAGATGAAATTCGCGCCCAACACCGGCTATGCGTTCGCGGTCGGCGACAACACGTGGCACTCCGCCGACCCGGTCGGCTCCGAGGTCAAGACGCGCGACAGCATCCTGCTGACCTACTTCGTCGATGCCGGTTTGTTGCGGTTCCTACGCAACCGCGGCAAGCGCGTCGGCAACTTCGTCCTCAATGAAGTGCGGCACATCGCGCGGCAATAATCGAAACACGGGCGGTCTGCGTACGCGCGCAAGCTTCGCACTTGCGCGCCGCCCGGCACTGATTGCATGCTGCCCCTGCGTCATTCGGACCGGGGGCTTCGGTGCTTCGTCACCTCCTGCTGCGCAGTCTCACGTTCGCCGTCGTCCTGGCGGCGATGCTGGCGACACGGACAGCATCCGCGGCGGTTGCGATTCAATGGTGGCACGCCATGCCGGGCGAGCTCGGGCGTGCGGTCGAGAAGCTCGCGGCCGATTTCAACGCGAGCCAGACCGACTACCGAATCGTGCCGGTCTACAAGGGTCCCTATACCGAGACGATGATCGCCGCCCTGTTCGCCCTGCGGCTGAAGCAGCATCCGGCGATCGTGCAGGTGGCGGAAGTGGCCACCGCCAGCATGATGGCCGCCAAGGGCGCGATCTATCCGGTGTTCCGCCTCATGCAGGACACGGGCGAGCCGCTCGATGCCGCGAATTATCTCCCCGCCGTCGCCGGCTATTACGCCGATCTCGACGGCAATCTCCTGTCGTTCCCGTTCAATTCCTCGACGCCCATCCTCTACTACAACAAGGATCAGTTCCGCTTCGCCCGCATCGACGCGGAGCGGGCGCCGCAGACCTGGCCGGAGGTGGAAGCGGCGGCCAAGCGGCTGCGCGAGGCCGGGTTCGACTGCGGCTTCACGACGGAATGGCCGTCGTGGATCAACATCGAGAACTTCTCGGCATTCCACAATCTGCCGATCGCCACCAAGGCGAACGGACTCGGCGGGCTCGGCGCCGAGCTCGTATTCGACAACCCGGTCCTGACCCGGCATATCGCCAAGCTGGCCGAATGGCAGACGACTAGGATCTTCGATTACGGCGGGCGTGCCGATCGCGCGGAGCGCAAGTTCTACGGCAGCGAATGCGGCCTGTTCATCGGGTCCTCGGCGACCCGCGCCGAGGTCCTGGCCAATGCCAAGTTCGAGGTCGGCTACGGCATGCTGCCCTATTGGCCAGACGTGCCGGGCGCCCCGCAGAATTCCATCATCGGCGGTGGCAGCCTGTGGGTCCTGAAGGATCGGCCGGAGACCGAGTACAAGGGCGTGGCGCGGTTCTTCGCCTACCTGGCGCGGCCTGAGGTGCAAGCCAGATGGCATCAGGCGACCGGCTATCTGCCGATCACGCGCGCCGCCTACGAGCTGAGCCGGACGCAGGGCTTCTATGACCGGAACCCCGGCGCGGACATCTCCATCCGGCAGATCACCCTCAAGCCGCCGACGGCCAATTCCCGCGGCCTCAGGCTCGGCTCCTTCGTCCTCATCCGCGACATCGCCGAGGACGAGATGGAGCAGGCCTTTGCGGGCCGGAAACCGGCTGCCGCCGCCCTGAAGGATGCGGTCGCGCGCGGCAACGCGGCGCTGCGCGACTTCGAGGCCGCCAACCGGTAAAGCATGGCCCGAAAAGTGGAGAGCGGTTTTCGGGAAAGATCATGCTCCTGCATCAGGGCCTTCGGCTGCGCCAGGAGGGCCCTCCGGCGGGATAAATCCCTGCCGGCCCAAGGACCTGCCGTAACCCGTTCTTGAAGCCTTAACCCGCTGCCCCCATATTGGAACGGTACCGGACCGGTCGGACGATGGGTCGCGCCCGGGACGGCCGGGGCGCCGCGAGGGCCCCGCAAAGTCGCTTAACGCAAGGACTTTGAAATCCATGTCGCGAGTTCCGTCGCTTTCAAGCCCCTTTCTGCTGGGCTTCGACGAAATCGAGCGTGCCCTCGATCGGGTCTCCAAGGCCGCCGACGGCTATCCGCCCTACAACATCGAGCGGATCGCCGGGCCGAACGGGAACCCGGAGCGTCTGCGGATCACCCTGGCGGTCGCGGGCTTCACCCGCGAGCAGCTCGAGGTGACCGTCGAGGAGAGCCAGCTCGTCATTCGTGGGCGCCAGCAGGACGACAAGGCTCGCCAATACCTTCACCGCGGAATCGCGGCGCGTCAGTTCCAGCGCACGTTCGTGCTGGCCGATGGAATGGAGGTGCAGGGAGCGGACTTGAAGAATGGCTTGCTGTCGATCGACCTCGTGCGCCCCGAACCGGAGCGCGTCGTGCGCACGATCGCCATCAACGACCAGGAGTGACGGACCGTCACAGGACTCGACGAAGTGGACGCCAACGTAAGGAGTCGAGGGCCATGCCTAACCAGACCGCCAATCCCCGCGCACCCGTGATCTCTCCGGAAGCGCTCGCACATCTTGGCGCGAACCAGATCGCCTACGTCAAGCCGATCCGGTCCGAAGAGCTCGCCACCTTGTTCCCGCAGGCACCGCAGATCGCGCCCGGCGTCATGCTGTTCGCGCTGCACGCGGCTGACGGCACACCCATCATGGTCGCGGACAGCCGCGAAGCCGCCGTCGCCAATGCCTGGAGCCACGAGCTCGAGACGGTGAGCGTGCACTGAACCGTGGCGCGGTCGCCCGGCCTGCGGAGATGGTTCCGCAGGCGGCGCTGTGAAGCTTGGGGGATTTTCCAGTCAAAGTCACGAGCAGATGCCGGCTGCGACGCAGTCGGCAGCCGCAACGCGCTCGCTCAAATCCTGACGCGCGCGCGGATCGCGCGGCGCATGATCCGGCGAAGTGTGAGCGGTTCGCCGATAAGATCATGCGCCGCTTCATCAAGTGAGCGCGATCTTCCGCAAAACCGGTTTCCACTTTTGCGGATCGCGCTCGCGCATGATCCGGCGAAGTGTGAGCGGTTCGCCGATAAGATCATGCGCCGTTTCATCAAGTGAGCGCGATCTTCCGCAACCGGTTTCCACTTTTGCGGATCGCGCTCGCGCATGATCCGGCGAAGTGTGAGCGGTTC
>CAYVBN010000271.1:0-2836 GCA_964449645.1 uncultured Hyphomicrobiales bacterium | reverse complement strand
GCTACGCCTCGCTTAGCTATCTGACGCGCTTCCCGGTGTCGCGCATCAAGATCGACCGCAATTTCGTCGCCAAGATCACCGACGACGCCGAGGACGCCGCGATCGTGCGCTCGCTCATCGGCATGGGACACAATCTCGGTCTCGCCATCACGGCGGAGGGCGTGGAGACGCCGGCGCAGGCGGCGTTCCTCTTGCGCGAGCGCTGCGAGGAGGCGCAGGGCTTCCTGTTCGCCAAGCCGCTGACCATGGCGGAATTCGAGACCTATGTGCGCACGATGCAGCCGGACCAGCCGCATGGTGCGGAGCAGTCTCGCGGCGGTCGCGACGCGCGGCGTTCGGCTGCGTCCTGATCCGCCGTTCAATTCGCCCGTTCGAGCGTCTGTGGCTTATGCGTGCCGGCCGGGGTCGCGCCTGCGCACCCCCCAGCCGCACGCGTTCGCGGATGTCTGACGCGAACCACCGCAACCGATTCCGAAAGCCCGTATCGCAACGAACGCCACAACCGGGCAACGACGCCGGGGACGATGTTCATTGGTCGCGCGCGGGAATCGCGCGGTTCAAACGTGAGGTGAATAGGAGGCGGCAGGTTCGCTTCGGAACGATCGGGTGGCGCCTGACGTTGAATCGCGAACGCAGGAGAAGCCGATGTCCGATCCCGGTCCGAGCGTGCCAGATCCGAATCCGCCGCGCGAGCCGCCCGACCGCGACGTGCCGCCGCCGCCTTATCGCGATCCGAATCTGCCGCCCTCGCACGATCCGCCGCCCGGGCCTTACCACGACCCGGTGACGCCGCCGATGCGCGATCCGCCGCCCGCGCCCTATCGTGATCCGACGCAACCGCCGCTGCACGATCCGCCGGTGCGCGATCCCGAGCCGCCGGCGCAGCCGTAACGCATGATCCGGCGACGTGTGAGCGGCTCGCCGATCAGATCACGCGCCAGTCCATGAGGTTGGAGCGCGATCTGGCGCGAGCCGACATCCACTCTTGCGGATCGCACTTCGGCCTGCGAGCCAGAAAGGACGAGACGCGTTTCCGGGGGTGTGTCCGGCCGGTGGGGGATCAAAGCTGGGTGGTGCGCAATCGCAGTGCGTTGCCGACGACACTGACCGAGGAAAGCGCCATCGCGGCCGCGCCGATGACTGGCGAGAGCAGAATTCCGAACACGGGATAGAGCGCGCCGGCGGCGATCGGTACGCCGGCAGCGTTGTAGGCGAAGGCGAAGAAAAGATTCTGGCGGATGTTGCGCATCACCGCATGTGACAGCCGCCGTGCCCGCATGATGCCGACGAGATCGCCCTTGAGCAGCGTCACGCCGGCGCTCTCGATCGCCACGTCGGTTCCCGTCCCCATGGCGATGCCGACGTCGGCGGCTGCCAGCGCGGGGGCATCGTTGACGCCGTCACCCGCCATCGCGACGACGCGTCCTTCGCGTCTCAGCCGTTCGACGACCGCGCTCTTCTGGTCGGGCAGCACCTCCGCCTCGACCTCGGCAATTCCAAGCCGCCGCGCGACGGCTTGCGCGGTCGTCCGATTGTCGCCCGTGAGCATGACGACGCGCAGCCCGTCGGCCCGCAGCGCCGCAAGCGCTTCCGGTGTGGTTGCCTTCACCGGGTCGGCGATGGCGATGACCCCGGCGGGCTTGCCGTCGAGCGCGACGTAGATCGCGGTGGCGCCGTCGCCCCGCAGCCGTTCGGCGTCGCCCTCGAGCGCCGCGGTGGCGATGCCGAGCTCGGAGAGGAATTTCGCGTTGCCGGCGGCGACGCGCCGGCGCTCGACCATGCCGATCACGCCTTTGCCGGCCGGCGACTCGAAACCCATGACGCGCGGCGGTGCGATCCCGCGTTCGGCCGCGGCCGCCAGGATGGCATTCGCCAGCGGATGCTCGCTCGATCGCTCGACGCCGGCGGCGAAGCGCAGAATCTCGGCTTCGTCCAAGCCTTCGACGGGCACGATGGCCACCACCTTCGGCTTGCCTTCGGTCAGCGTGCCGGTCTTGTCGATCACCAGGGTATCGACCTTCTCCATGCGTTCGAGCGCTTCGGCGTTCCTGATGAGGACGCCCGCATGGGCGCCGCGGCCCACTCCCACCATGATGGACATCGGCGTGGCGAGGCCGAGTGCGCACGGGCAGGCGATGATCAGCACGCTGACGGCCGCGACCAGCCCGAAGGCGAAGCGCGGCTCCGGGCCGAACGTCGCCCAGGCCGCGAAGGCGACAAGCGCAACCAGGATGACGAGCGGCACGAACCAGCCGGATACTTGGTCGGCGAGGCGCTGGATCGGCGCGCGCGAGCGTTGCGCCTGCGCCACCATCTGGACGATCTGCGAGAGCAGCGTGTCGCGGCCGACCTTCTCGGCGCGCATCAGAAAGCTGCCGGTGGAGTTGAGCGTGCCGGCGATGAGCTTCGCCCCCGGCGCCTTGGTCACCGGCATGGATTCGCCCGTGACCATGGATTCGTCGAGCGATGACCGTCCCTCCGTCAACTCGCCATCGACTGGCACCTTCTCGCCGGGGCGCACCCGCAGGGTGTCGCCGACCATGACCGAATCGAGCGTGATGTCTTCCTCGCGGCCATCGGCGGCGACCCGGCGGGCGGTCTTGGGGGCGAGGTCGAGCAGGGCGCGGATGGCGCCCGAGGTCTGCTCGCGCGCGCGCAGTTCGAGCACCTGCCCGAGCAGCACCAGGACGGTGATGACGGCGGCCGGTTCGAAATAGACCGCCACCGCACCATCGTGCCCGCGGAACGCGTCGGGAAAGATGCCGGGTGCGAAGGTCGCCACGACGCTGTACGCATAGGCGACGCCGGTGCCCATGGCGATCAGGGTGAACATGTT
>CAYVBN010000270.1:0-4180 GCA_964449645.1 uncultured Hyphomicrobiales bacterium | reverse complement strand
TCGGCGTGTTGCTCGCGCAAAGCGCCTTCGGCTCGGGACCGCTGCGCGCCTCGCTGCCCGCGATGACCGCGGCCGAGCCGCTGTCCGGCATCGCCGTCGGGGTGGTCGTCTTCCAGGAGCAGATGCGGGTGGACCCGCTGGCGCTCGGCTTCGAGGTTGCGGGACTCGCCGCCATGGTGGCCGGGGTGTTGCTCGTCGGCACCTCACGCACGATGGGCCGGCTGGGCGCCCGCCGTGTCGTCGCCCGCACCATCCCTCGCCTGGAGGCGGTCCGGCCGCGCGGTGCCGGCCCGCGCGGGCGCTGGCCGGGGTGCGGGCGGCCGCGGCCGTGCCGGTGTCCTGCTCGGCCGGGCGCGGGCAGGCGACGCCCCTGCGCGTCGTCCAGCTGGCCGAACTCGGCGTAGTACCCGCCGACCGCCACGAAGTCGGCCCGCACGTAGGGGCAGACGAAGCCGTCGGCCGCGGCCGCCAGCAGCCGGGCCGCCTCGGTGGAGGCCACCGGAACGGCCACCGTGACGCTCGCCGGGATCAGAGAAGGTGCTCCGCTCACGTCACAACTCCGGATTTTTTCCTCGGCGGGCTTTCCGAAACCGAGCTGGGGACGAGTGCCCCGAACCCGAAGTCCGCACCGTGCAGCGGGCCGGAGCACGAACTTCGTATTCTCAGAAAGGGACACGAGAAACGAGCATTGCTCGCGTCCCTGTGGCTCCCAAGCTCGCACGAGCGTGTGCCGCGAGCCCTTGCGAACTTCGGAATCCGGACACTAGACTGCGGGACACCGCACGCATTGGCAATGTGCGCCTCGCCCGGCGCGATGCTGCAGATGAACAGGTCGAGGACGGTATGTCATGACCGAGGCCGCCAAGGAACGCACCTACTCGGAGCAGGAAGTCAAGGAGCGGCTTCAGCGCGAGCTGCCGCATTGGTATTTGGAGAACGGCTGGATCCGGCGCAAATATCGCACGCATGGGTGGAAAGGGACACTGATGGTCATCAACACGGTCGGGCATCTCGCCGAGGCCGCGTGGCACCATCCCGACATCACGGCGTCCTACGCCTGGGTGGAGGTGCGTCTTCAGAACCATGCGGCGAAGGGAATTACCGACAAGGATTTCGAGTTGGCGAAAAAGATCGAGGACGTGGTCCATTGGCAGCCGGGCAAGGAGGGGCGTGCGCTCGAGGGCACGCCGGAGAAGGACCAGCGCTTCGCCTACATCAAGTACGATACCTGAACAAAGTACGACACCAGAGCGCGACGCCGCCTCGGCGTCGCCGGCCGAATTCGCGGTGAGGAGACGGGCATGAGCCGTGCCTGGATCGACGGCAAACCCGTGGCGCGTGACGCGGCAAGCGCCGAAGCGGCGAAACTGCTCGGCGCCAGCCGGCTGCCGCTCGTCGCAGGTCTCGCGACCGACGTCGCCGGCGCACGCGCGGCGGTCGCGCTGGCGGAACGGCTTGGGGGCGTGGTCGATCATCTGGACTCCGACAGCCTGATAACGGGCGTGACCGTGCTGGCTGAAAGCGGCACGTTTCAGACCACCGCAAGCGAGGCGCGAATCCGCGCGGATTTCTTTCTGTTGATCGGCGCAGCGCCTGCGAGCGCGCCTCCGGGGTTCCTCGATTTTCTGTTCGGTGCTTCACAGCCGAACGCGGGACGCCGCGTCGTGTGGCTCTGTCCGGGACGCGCGCGCGCGGTCTTTCCCGACCGCGTCGACGTGCAACGTATCGGCGGCGATCCGGGCGAGCTTCCGATCCTGCTCGGTGCATTGCGGGCATGCATCGGCGGCCGCCCGGTCGGGGCAACGCGTCCGAGTGCGAGGACGCTCGACGCTCTCGCCGGCGATTTGAAAGCGGCGCGCTTCGGCGTCGCCCTATGGTCGGCTTCCGGCCTCGATGCGCTCACGATCGAGATGCTGTGCGGCCTCGTCAATGATCTGAATGGCGCGACGCGCTTCACCGGATTGCCGCTGCCATCCGGCGACAACGGGCCCGGCGTGCTTGAGGTGTGCGGATGGATGAGCGGATTTCCCGTCCGCACCGGATTCGGCCGAGGCTATCCGGAGCACGATCCCTGGCGCTTCGACGGCCGCCGGCTGGTGGACAGCGGCGAGGCCGACTGCGTGCTGTGGATTTCGGCCTATCGGGCGGCGGCGCCCGACTGGGCGCAGGATGTTCCGACGATCGCCTTGGCGCGGTCCGGCACGCATTTCCGCGCGGTCCCACGGGTTCATTTCGAAGTCGGCGGTCCGGGAATCGATCACGACAGCGTCGAGCACATCGCAACGACCGGGATGCTCGGCGCGGTCGCGGCAAGCCGGCCGGGTGAAGCGCCATCCGTCGCGGATGTCGTTGCGGAGATCGCCGCGGCGTTGCCGGATTCCGGGGCACGGCCGTGTTGACCCGTATTGCCGGCGGCCGTGTGATCGATCCCGCCCATGGCCGGGACGAAACCGGCGACGTGTGGATCCGTGACGGCCGCATCGTTGCGGCGCCGGCGGGGGAAAGGGCGGACGAGACCTACGACGCGACCGGCCACATCGTCATGGCGGGCGCGATCGACATTCACTCGCACATCGCCGGCAGCAACGTGAACACCGCGCGGCTGCTGCTTCCCGAGCAGCACCGGGCCTCCGAGCCGCGGCCGGCACAGACACCGCTCTCGACGGCAGGCTGGTCCACGTTCGAGACGGGATGCCGCTACGCGGCGATGGGCTTCACCACGGTCGTGGAGCCGGCCGTCTCGCCATCCTACGCGCTGCACGCCCATCTCGAACTCGCCGACATTCCGATCATCGACAAGGCGATGCTCGCCGTGCTGGGAAACGACGATTTTCTGCTCGGCCTGATGCAGCGGAACGAAGGCGAGGCGGCGGTGCGCGATTATGTGGCCTGGACACTCGAGACCACGCGCGGTCTCGGCATCAAGGTCATCAACGCCGGCGGCGCCATGGCGCTCAAGTCGAACGTGCGCGCGTTCTCGCTCGACGATGTCGTTCCGGACTACGGCGTCTCCTCGCGTCAGATCGTCAAGATGCTGCAGCACGCCGTTCACGCGCTGGGCGTGCCGCATCCGCTGCATGTTCACTGCAACAATCTGGGCCTCGCCGGAAATTCCGAAACCGCGCTGGCGACGATCGAAGCCGCCGAAGGATTGCCGCTCCACCTCGCACACCTGCAGTTCTACGGCTATGGGCGGGAAGGCGAGCGCGGTTTCTCCTCGGCCGCTCCCCGCCTCGCCGAGGCGGTGAACCGGACGAAGAACGTGACCATCGACATCGGCCAGGTGATGTTCGGACAGACCGTCACGGTCTCTTCGGACCTCCTGCTCCAATTCAATTCGCGCCGGCAGGCCAATCCGAACAAATGGGTGATCTTCGATGGCGACGCGAATGGCGGCGGCGTCGTGCCCTATAACTATCGGGCCGACAACTTCTACAACGCGCTGCAATGGGCGACGGGCCTCGAGCTGTTCCTGCTCATCGACGACCCGTGGCGCGTGTTCTTCACCACCGATCACCCCAACGGGGCGCCGTTCACGACCTATCCCGAGCTGTTCCAACTGCTGATGGACCGGGATGCGCGCGCCCGGCAGATCGCCGCGCTTCCTCCCGCCGCCATGGAGCTCACGACGCTGCCGTCGCTCGCGCGCGAATATTCGCTCAACGAGATCGCCATCATGACGCGCGCCTCGCCGGCGAAGCTGCTGGGGTTGACCGACCGCGGCCACCTCGGCGTGGGCGCGGTGGCTGACGTTGCGGTTTACGCCGAGCGCGCCGACAAGGCGCAGATGTTCCGTGCCGCTGCCCTCGTGTTCAAGGACGGCGAGCTGGTCGTCCGGGACGGCAAGGTTACGCGCTATCATTGGGGCCGGGCCCTTACGGTTCGCCCGCCCGACAGCGGCGCGATCGCGCGGCGCATGCGCAGCTACTACGAGGAACGTTTCGGACTGTCGTCCAATCTGATGGCCGTGCCCGAATGGGCCATCGGCCGGCCGCAGCCGTTCGAGTTCGTGTCATGCCGGCCCTGACCGTCAACGGCGTTCGCATCGACGACACATTTGCCGAGGCATTCGGCATGCGCGCAACCGCGCTCGTCATCACCGCCGACAGCGCACGCTGGGCCCGGCAGGCCGCCGTGACCATGACGGGCTACGGCACGTCCGTCATCGGCGCCGGCTGCG
>CAYVBN010000269.1:0-4156 GCA_964449645.1 uncultured Hyphomicrobiales bacterium | reverse complement strand
TTCCCTATCTCTCCCGGCTGATCGAGCTCAAGCACATCCGCTGGTCCGCCGACGAGCCGAAGAACGCACCGAACCCATGACCGACGCGCACCCTCACCTCGGCGGCTGGGACGTCCACGCGCACATCGTGCCGCCGGCGCTCGTGCGGGCGGCCGAGCGCGGCGCGTTCGGCATGACAGCCGGCCCCGGCGTGCTCAACATCTGTGCGCACGGCGTGCCGCTGCATCCGATCTCCGAGACGCCGAAGCTCGTCGAGCGCATTCGTCAGGACGGTCTCGATGGCGCCATCGTCTCCGTTCCGCCGCCGGTGTTCCGTCCCGATCTCGGGCCAAGCGACCGTCGCGCCTACGCCGATCTGGTCAATGATGGCCTGCTCGAAGCCTGCCGTCCGTATGGCGACGCGCTGCGGCCGTTTGCCTATCTGCCGGTCGAAGATCCGGCACAGGGAGCGGAGATCGCCGCGCGGCTCGACCGGAATTGGGCCGGGGTGGTGATGGGCACCGAACTGGGCGAGGACCTCTCCTATGCGTCCGATCGCTTCGATGGTCTGTGGCGCGTGCTCAGCGACCGCGGCCTGCCGCTGTTCATCCACCCGGGTTCATCGCCCGACCGCAGGCTCGATCCGTTCTATCTCAGCAATCTGCTGGGCAATCCGGTCGAAACGACCATCGCGGCCTCGCACCTCGTCTTCGGCAGGGTGTTCGAGCGCTTTCCGGACCTCAAGATCATTCTGGCGCATGGCGGCGGCTGCGTCGCCGCGCTGTGCGGGCGCTGGCAATGCGGGGTTGCGACGAAACGGCCGGGCATTCCGGCCATGCGCTTGCAGCCGATCGACGCCGTGCGCCGCTTCTATGTCGACAGCCTCGTGCATTCGCCGGCGTTCCTGCGCGCCATCGTGGAGATCATCGGGGCCGACCGCGTCCTGCTCGGCAGCGACTGGCCGTTTCCAATGGGCGCGTCGTCGGCCGATCACGATCTCGGCGCGCTCGACATCGAGCTGAGGCGCCGCATTCGCAAGCTCAATGCCGAAACGGTCTTCGGCGCGCGCCTCACGGCCGGAGAACCCGTGGAACGCCGAACCTGATTTTCCGCGTCATTGACGAGAGAGAACCCATGACCAAGCTGCCCGAAGGTGCTCCGAGCCTCGATGAAATTCTGATCCAGTCGGAAAGCATGCCCTGGCGCGCCAAGTCGCTCAAAGGCATTCACGAGAAAATGCTGTGGCGAAACGAAGAAACCGGCGCCTCGATCGCGCTCATCCGGTTCGACGAGGGCGCGGGCATTCCGGAGCCGCATCTCCATTCGTCCAATCAATTCATGTTCTGCCTGAAGGGCCGCTACGAATACACCTCGACCGGCGTGGTGCTCACCCCTGGCTGTTTCTATTGCAATCCCAAGGGCAACGTGCACGGTCCTGCGGTCGCCCACGAAGAGACGATCGTGCTCGAGGTCTATGACGGCCCGCACTATCCGCAGAAGCCGTCCTGGTACACCGACGAGCAGGACGCGAGATAGAATAGTTCCAAGGGATTGTCGGATCGCTATTTGGGCGGACCAGGGAAACAGGTTTCGTACATTATTTTGTTACAAATCAGAATGGAGACAAATCCCGCGATACCAGCGATGGTCATGGCCGGGAAGACGAGATCTCTCCAGTCAGGCGGGAGAAATGGCTTTGCGAGAAGGAGAAGAAGGACGACCCCTCCCATCGTCCAAACTATTGCGCTTCGCGCCCTTAGAATCCCGCGCCGCTCCGACCCAGCCGGTTTTGCTTGTCTTTGCCGTGCATGTTGAGAGCTTTTTGCGGATTCATGAACCCTTTTCATGGCGTCAGGCCACAGATAGAAGCAGATCGCATGCGAGGCGAACATTGCGATAGGCTGTATAATGAATAGCGCGGCAACCGCCGCTGTTCGGTCGCTTACGCCCATCCAGCGACTGAGCAGAATTTCCGGGCCGTACAAGAGGAAAAACACGACAAGAAAAAAGCCCACAATGGGCCAGAGCATCTTCTTCTGGTCCTCGGACCATTTTCCGGCGGGGACCGTCCACCACCACCATAAACGCCACATGGCCTGGCTCCTGGGGGCTTACTATGAAGCACCCACCCTCGGCTTGGGGCGTTAACAATCCATTGCATTGTTCATTCGAGGCCGGAGCGAGGGTAAATCACTCCGGCAGCTAGACGAAGTCTTCAGGCCTTGTAGCGCGGCATCAGCCGCACGGCGTTGTCGCGCTCGATGGCACGCAGGTCGGCCTCGGTGAAGAGCTTGGTCGCGCGCAGGTCGGCGGCGGTGTCCCTGGCGGTGAGGAACGGGAAATCGGTCCCGAACACGACCTGCGAGGACGGCACGAGCTTCGTCAGCGAGACGAGCGGATAGATCGTCGAGGCGCTCGCGGTGTCGTAATAGAACTTCTGCAGATAATAGGCCGGTCCTTCGGGCAGGCGCGCGCGCAGATCCTTGCGAATGTCGGCGAGGAAGTTGAAGCGCTGCATCAGGAACGGCATGGTCCCGCCGCCGTGCGAGAAGATGAAGCGGATGTCCGGGCAGCGCGCTGCCGTGCCGCTGAACAGAAGGCTTGCGATGGTGCGCGTCGTGTCGGTTCCGAGCTCGATGATCGGCTCGAATACGTCCGGCACGAGGTTGCGGCAGCAGTCGTTCCTGAAGGGATGGGTGTAGACCATCGCCTTGCGCCGGTTGAGCTCGTCCATGACCGGGGCGAACGCCGGATCGCCGAGGAACTTACCCTGGTAGTCGGTCATCATGCAGATGCCGTCCATCTTCAGGGTATCGAGCGCATATTCGATCTCGCGCAGGCTGCCGTCGACGTCGGGCAGCGGCACGGTGGCGAACATGCCGAAGCGCCCCGGGTGGTCGGCAATGACCTTGGCGCCGTAGTCGTTGGTTTCGCGTGCGAGCGCGCGGGCGGCATCGTAGTTGCCGAAAAAGACGCTCGGCTCGCTGATCGACAGGATGGAGGTGGCGACGCCGCCCTGGTCCATGTCCTCGATCGATTTGGCAGGCGTCCAGTTCATCAGCGGGATCTGTCCGGTCCGTCGCCCTTTGATCTCGGCGATGAAGCCCGGGGAGGAGAGGTGATGATGCGTGTCGATGCGGAACGGCGTCTCGGCGCCGGTCGTTGCGCTCTGAGCACTGGCCGCGCGCGGCAGCAGCGAGCCGGCTGTCACGGCGGCCATTCCGGTGAGAAAGTGCCGCCGGCCGCAGCGAAGGGAATCGGCCTCGATGTCGACGTCGTGCGGGTGCGAACCGTCGCATGATGGAAAGGCATGTCGGCAGGCGGTGTGTTCGAACCTCATCGGATCCTCCCTGAGTTTCTGACACGCGACGGGATCGACGTTCGGCTTCGGCGCAATGCTGTCCGTCAGCCGGACGCGAGAACCGGCCGTGAGCAGGCCTTCAGGCGCGATCCGCAAACGTCGAAACCGGTCTGCGTGAGATCGCGCCCCGCCTCACGAATTGGCGCGTGGTCGGGCGGACCGGTTCCCCTTCGGCCGATCATACGCTAGGGCTTTGCCCGCGGCGCCTCATGCTAGCAACTTTCGATGGTTCCGGGCGGCTGCTCGCAATGCAGACTCACGTCACATTCATGGCATCACGGCCCGACGAACTGGCTGGACTCCTGGCGCGGCTGCCGCCGTCGTGGCGGCGTGAGCTCGCCGGGCACGACATCGTGAGGGTGCATTCCGGCATGAGCGGCGCATCGGTGCTGCGCATCGGCCCGCCGGAGTCGGCCGGGGCCTACCTGAAGATCGCGCACGGACGCGCCGTCGCGGATCTGCGGGACGAGATCGCGCGCACGCGCTGGCTCGCGCAAAAAGGCATCCGTGTGCCCGATATCTCCAGGGTCTTCGAGAGCGACGAGATCTCCGCCGTGTTGACGGGCGCCGTGTCGGGAGCGCCCGCGTTCCAGCACGGCTGGCAACTCGCGCGCGACATTGAAGCCGTGGCGCGCGGCTTGCGGCAACTGCACAGCCTGTCCGTCGAGGATTGTCCGTTCGACGAAACGATCCGGGTGCGGCTCGCGCGGGCAAACCAAGAGATCGATCGCGGCGCGGTCGATCCCAGCCACTTCGATCCGCGCAATGCCGGAATTGCTCCGCGGACGCTGTGGGAGCGCCTGACGGCCGAAATTC
>CAYVBN010000268.1:0-2676 GCA_964449645.1 uncultured Hyphomicrobiales bacterium | reverse complement strand
AATCGGGCATGGTCTTGTCCGAAAACCGCATCCCCTTTTCGGGATCACGCACTAGTCGGTGACAGCGACCCCTTGGATTTCGATCAGGATCTCGGGTGTGGCGAAGCCTGTGACCGTGATGGCCGCGCTCGCCGGAAAGTCGCGTCCGAAGACGTCGGTGCGAATCTCGGTCATTCGCGTGGTGTGACGCGCATCGGCCAGGAACACCGTCATGGTTACGAGATCCTTGAGGGCGGCGCCCGCTTCGGCCAGCGTCTTCTCGATGTTGCGGAAAGTCTGCCGGCATTGGGCCTCGAAATCGCCGGCGAGCGAGCGTCCGTCCTCAGCGGTCTGGCCCGTGTGGCCGGCGAGCCAGATGATCCTGCCGGTCCCTTTGGTGATGACCGCCGGGGAGAATGCCCGTTTCTGCTGCCAGGTTCCGCGTACGTAGCTCCGCTCCATCTGCCGCTTCCTCCCGTTCCGATCGTCGGTTTCCAAAGTCGGGGCCGGATGCTTCTGTTCCATCTTCGGCTCGACCAGAATACGGTCCGGATGTGAACGTGAGAAGCGCGGCGGCGTAAGCCGCCCTGCAGGGCGGGCGGCCAGCAGAAACCGGAGGGTGGGCATGCGGATCGTCGACATCAGGGAAAAGGCGGTTCCGCTGCGGTCGCACCTCGCCAATTCGGGTTTCGATTTCTCCGAGATGACCACCTCGGTGGTCGCGGTCGTCACCGACGTCGTGCGCGAGGGGCGTCCGGTCACGGGCTTCGCGTTCAATTCCACCGGCCGCTACGCCTGCGGCGCGCAGATGCGCGCACGGTTCGTCCCGCGCATCCTGTCGGCCGATCCGAAGTCGCTGCTCGATGAGACGGGAGAGAATCTCGATCCCGCCAAGATCCTCGCCTGCATGATGCAGCGCGAGAAGTCGGGCGGCCACAGCGAGCGCTCGATCGCCATCGGCACGATCGAGGTCGCCGTCTGGGACGCAGTGGCGAAGATCGCCGGACTGCCGCTGCACCGGCTCCTTGCCGAGCGCTACAACGACGGAAAGAGGGCAGAGAAGGTCTTCTGCTACGTCGGCGGCGGCTGGTATCTGCCGGGACAAACGCACCTGGATCTGCAGGACGAGATGCGGCGACATCTCGGTGCCGGCTATACGCTGGTGAAGATGAAGGTCGGCGGCCTTCCGCTCGATCAGGATCTGCGCCGTCTCGAAGCGGTGCTCGAGGTGGTCGGTTCGGGCGACCGGCTCGCGGTCGACGCCAATTCGAAGTTCGATCGCGCCTCCGCGCTGGCCTATGCGAAAGCGCTCGCGCCCTACGGGTTGCGCTGGTTCGAGGAGCCGTGCGATCCGCTCGATTATGCGCTGCTGGCGGAGATCGCCAGCGTCTACGCGCCGCCGCTCGCGACCGGCGAAAATCTGTTCTCGACGCAGGACGTCGACAACCTCGTCCGCTTCGGCGGGCTGCGTGCCGGCCGCGACATCATCCAGGTCGATCCGCCGCAATCCTACGGCATCGTGCAATATGCGCGCACGCTCGCCATGCTCGAAGCTCGCGGCTGGTCGCGTGCTTTTCTGTTTCCGCACGGCGGCAACCAGATGTCGCTCGCGATCGCGGCGGGCTTCGGGCTCGGCGGCGCCGAGTCGTATCCGGGCGTGTTCGGCGCATTCGGCGGCTTCGCCGACGACGCAGAGGTCGAGAACGGCTACATCAGCCTGTCCGACCGGCCCGGCATCGGCTTCGAGGGCCAGTCGGCTCTTTATGCGATCATGCGCGAACTGGCCGGCTGAGGTTCAGCTCCGAGCCGTCCAGTGATATCAGAAACTCAGTCGTGGAAGGCGGCTCCGGGCCACACCTTGGGGGTGGCGCGCTGATATTGCGGCGGACGCGCCACATCGGCGCCGAGTGCTTCGGCGGCATGCCAGGCCCAGTGCGGATCGTCGAGCACCGCTCGCCCCAGCGCGATCATGTCGGCCTTTTCTTCGGCGATGATGGCATCGGCGAGCTTCGGGGTGGCGATGAGTCCGACGGTGCGGGTGGCGATGCCCGCCTCGCGCCGCACCTTCTCGGCGAACGGAACGTTGTAGCCGGGCGTCGCCGGCAGCTTGGCTTCGGCGGTCAGGCCGCCCGAGGACACGTCCACGTAGTCGAAACCGACCTCCCGCAGCGCCTTGGCGAAGACGACCGCATCGTCCGGCATGATGCCGCCGTCGAGCCAGTCTTTGCCGGTGATGCGTGCGCCGACCGGCGTGCCGCGCGGCACGACGGCGCGCACCGCCCGCGCGACCGCCAGAGGAAACCGCATGCGCCCCTCGGCCGAGCCGCCGTAGGCATCCGTGCGGCGGTTCGAGAGCGGCGAGAGAAAGCTGTGCAGCAGATAGCCGTGCGCGGCATGCAGCTCGATGGCGTCGAAACCGATGCGCACGGCGCGCTGCGCAGCGGCCACGAAGGCTCCCCGCACCGCCTCGAGGTCGCTTTCCGTCATCTCGCGCGGGGTCGGCCAGCCGGGCCCGAACGGGATCGGCGACGGCGCGATCGTCTCCCAGGCATCCTCGGCCGCGCCCAGCGGCTTGCTGCCTTCCCACGGCTTCTGTGCGCTGCCCTTGCGCCCCGCGTGCGCAAGCTGGACGGCGAGCTGGGCGCTGCCCACCTGATGGCAATGGGCAACGACACGCGCCAGTGCGGCTTCGCAGGC
>CAYVBN010000267.1:0-13373 GCA_964449645.1 uncultured Hyphomicrobiales bacterium | reverse complement strand
TCGCCACAAGGATTTTCGCGCTCGGGGAGACCTGCACGATCGGCCGCGGCGCGTGCGGCAGCTTGGGCCGATATCGCGGCTTGTCGCGGCACACGCGGCAGCGCGCGATCTCGCGCAGAAGGCGCGTGAGATCGCGGCCATGCGCTTCCGGCCGCCTGCCGGGCCGGTGCTCGGCGACGGGCTTCATGCGCCCATGGTCATTTGCAGACTTCTTTTCCGTTCTCGACCCTGCAGTTCTTCCTGGCGGCCGCCGGAGCCGCGGGACGCGCCGGAGGCGCTGCGCGCTGAACCGGCGGGGGCGCAGCCCGTGCCGTGGGTGGTGGCGGTGGGCGATGGACGGCCGGCGGAGGCGGCGGTGGCCGATGGACCGCGGCCGGAGGCGGCGGCCGGTTGACGGTCGGTGGCGGAGGTGCGGCCCGCGCCGTCGGCGGAGGCGGCGCCCGATGGACGGCCGGTGGTGGCGGTGGTGGCCGATGGACCGCAGCCGGAGGCGGCGGCCGGTTGATCCCCGGCGCCGGTGGATGGCCTGGTGCCCGCGCGCCGTTCTGTGTGTTCGGCTGCGGCCCGGGCGGCGTGAGCCGGGTGGCCGGACGGTTGCCGGGCGGGGGCTGCGTGGCCGTCTGTGGCCTCGGCCCCGCGGGCGCGGTCGTCGTAGGCCTGGTCGTGGGGGGCGCGGTCGTTGTGGCGTTCGGCGTGATCCGACGTTGCGGCGGAGTTGCGGACGCCGGCGGCGTGCGGCCCGGAGCGACGTTGGGCGGCGGACCTTGGAGCCGTCGGCTGTTGGGCGGTGCGCCCGGCGCGGTCGGCACCGCATTGGCGCTCGGCGGCCGGAGCGACGTCGGCGGCAGGGCACGCGGCTGTGGACTGCGCAGCTGCGGTCCCGGTGGCGGCGCGACGACATTCGAGCGCGGCGTGGGCGCCGGTGCAGTTACCGCCTGACGCACGCCGGGCCTGATATGCCGGAAAGCCGGGAACGGGGCCGGCATGGGAAGAATGCGCGGGCCGGGCCGTGGCGGCGGCGGACGCAGGTGGACGAAGAAGACCGGCGGCGGCTCGATCAGGATCGGCGGCGGCGGGGGCGCTGCCGGGTAGAAGGCAACGTAGTCTGCCGGCTCGTCGGGAAGCGGCGGCGGCACGTCATAGAACTCGACCGGCGCGAAATCCGGCGGCGGCGCGAGCGCGGCCGCGAGCCGGCGCAGGCG
Source organism: uncultured Hyphomicrobiales bacterium (assembly GCA_964449645.1). Classification (GTDB taxonomy): domain Bacteria; phylum Pseudomonadota; class Alphaproteobacteria; order Rhizobiales; family Xanthobacteraceae; genus CAYVBN01. The sequence continues at coordinate 12,171 of CAYVBN010000267.1, read as the reverse complement.
GCGCTCCGCATCGGCCGCGTAGATGCCGTGCGGATAGCGGCGCAGGTAGGTCCAATAGGCCTGCGGGGTATCGAGCTCGACCGCCCGCATCCAGGCGAGTGCCTCGCGGCGCGCCCGAATGATCGCCCACACGCGCGGCGCATAGGGGTTCTGCGGATAGGTTTCCACGAATTCCGTGTAGGCCGGCAACGTGTCCGTCTCGATCGCCTGGGCGTAGGCCTCGTCCGGACCGATGTCGCGCATCGGCTGGGCGGCGCGTTTCGCCGGCGGGGGCGGCGGCGCGGGCGCCGCGCCGGGCGCGCCCGCGACCGCGTCCTGCGGCACCAGCACGATCGGGTCGTGAAGAGCCGAGACGTTCCACGGCGTCTGCCGGCCCTCGGTCAACTGATGCGTGCGCGTGCGCACGCGGGTGAACGCGGCATCGAGATCGATTCCCGGATCGCGCAGCATCTCGGCGAGTGCCGTCGCATAGGCTCCGTACGGCCCCGCCCCGTCCTCCGCGAGCGTTCCGGGTCCTTGCGAGAAAGCGACCAGCATGCCCGGAGGCGGATCGATGGCGGCCAGGCCGTGCGCCGCGTTCGCGCTTTCGATCGCAAAGGGAAGCTTCCGCGCCGCATCGATGATAACGACCTTGGCGGCGGCCGGCGCGCCCGCCAGCGGCTTGATCAAGTCGGAGAGCCGCACCGCATCGAGCGGAATGTCGTTCTCGCGCTCGAGGCGCGCGTCCGCGGCGACCAGATAATTGTCGCCCTCGTATTCGAAGCCGTAGCCGGAGAAATAAACGAAGGCGATCGCGTCGGGACCGGCCGCCTCGAGCTTCGCCAGAAAGTCGCGGAAAGAGCGGATGAAATCCGCCTGGCTGAGGTCGGCGCCGTCGATGATATCGAACCCGATGCTGCGCAGCGCCTCGGCGACGAGGCCGGCGTCATTGAGGGAATTCTGCAGCGGCCCTTTCGTGTAGGCGGCATTGCCGACCACGAAGGCGATACGCGGCGGCCCGGCTTGCGCCGGATTGTCAGCCGCGGGGGCCTGCGGTTCGGCCGGCGTCTGGGCCCGGGCGAGACCCAATCCCAACAACGAAACCACCAGCACAACAAGTGCGCGCCGAACCATTGAGTCACCCCACCGCAAATCCCGCGATCCGCCGGATATTGCCACAGTGTAGCGGTTTCGCGGCTTGATCGGGTCGAAATTCAGCGGGACGCCGTCATGCAGCGGCGCTCGGTCGCGCCGAGACGTCCGCGTGCCAGCGCCGCAGATGCTGCAGCTCGTCCGGGATCGCGAGCTTGGCCGGCTTGGCGAAATCGACGGCGACGAGACCGGTGATGTCGGCGACCGTAAAGGTCTCGCCGGCCACGAACGCACGGCGCGCGAGCTCCGCATCGAGCAGCTTGAGGAAATCGAGCGCGCGCTCCCGGTTCGCCTCGCCCCAGGCGGGAACCTGCGGGACCTCGAAATCCTTCATGGCCGGATGGAGGTGACGGAAGATCTGCGTCATCGGCAGCAGCAGATTGAACTCCAGGCGGCGGTCCCACATCTCGATCCAGGCCGCCTCGACGCCGTCGCGGCCGAACAGCCGCGGCTCGGGATGGAGCGCCTCGAAATAGCGGCAGATGGCGATCGATTCGGTGAGCACCCGCCCGTCGTCGAGCTCGAGCGCCGGAAGGCGCTGCAGCGGATTGATCGCCGTGAAAGCGGGCGTCTTGTGCTGCCGGGCTCCGAGGTCGACCGGCTCGAGCGGAACGCTGATCCCCTTCTCGGCGAGGAAGATGCGAACCCGCCGCGGATTGGGCGCCCGGCCGCCGTCGTAGAGCTTCATCTGGGTGTCTCCCACTCACATCGGTGCGCTGCCAGAGCCGGTAGAGCCGGTATCGGGTTTGCTCTTCGTATATGCCGACCGTGACCCAGGTCCGGGTCTGCGGCGCGGTACTTCGCACCGCGCTGTGCCCGGGACACGAGGTCGGAGCATGCGGCGGCCGGTGGAAATCACACCAACCAAAATTGCTGCGTTCCCCGGGGGCGCACCGCAGCGCAGTGCAGACCCGGGGTCCATCTCTCCATCCGACCCGGGACCCTGACCGCGATCCACGGCATTTTAAGTTTCGGCTTAAGGATTTACGACTAGTTTCGGCGTGAACTCGGGCCCCGAGTCCTGGATCCCGACCGCACCGATGATCACGCTGCAGGAACCGTCCGCCTCGGGCGACAAGGAGACCGCCGACCGGCGGCGCGCCGCGCTGCAACGCGTGCGCGAGGCCCGCGACCGGCTCACCTCGACGACCGGGACCCGGCCCGCCTTCGATTACGAGCTGCTGCGGCTCTACGCGCAGAACCGGATTTCGGGCTCGCTCGTGATCCTCATCCTGGTCGGCTCGATCGGGCTCCTGTCGAGCCTGTGGACCGACACGCTGCGCGCCGCCGGCTGGACCGCCGCCGTCCTCTCCATCCATCTCGTCATCCTCCTGCGGTGCCGCCAGTTTCTTGGGCAGACGGCCGGATCGGTGGCGATCCGCGTCTGGTGGCTGCGCTTCATCCTGCTCGATCTCCTGTTCGGGCTGGCCTGGACCTTCATCCTCATCCAGCCGATCGGGGTGCACGAGAGCTCCGGCACGTTCATGCTGTTCGTCATGCTGCTGGTCGTGGCGGTGTCGAGCATGCTGGCCTCGAGCCTCCCGGCTGCGGTTCTGGCCGCGACCGCGCCGGTGACCTTCGCGGTGGCGCTCAATTTCGTGCTGGCCGGGACCATGCGCGGCTACATTCTCGCCACCATGGCGGTGACGGCGCAGTGTTATTTCGCGCTGCTGGCTTACCGGCTCTACACCTCGACGCTCGCCACCATCGAGGCGCGCGCCGAGAAGGACGCGCTGATCGGCGAACTCGAGCAGGCCAAGGCCAAATCCGACGAGGCGCGCCGGCGCGCCGAGGCCGCGAACATCGCCAAATCACGCTTTCTTGCGCAGATGAGCCACGAACTGCGGACGCCGCTCAACGCCATCCTGGGATTCTCCGAGGTGATGAAGAACGAGATCTTCGGCCGGCACGCCATTCCGGCCTATCAGGACTACTCGAACGACATCCACAACTCGGGAGTCCACCTCCTCAACCTGATCAACGACATTCTCGACCTGTCGCGCATCGAGGCGGGCCGCTACGAGCTCAACGAGGAATCCGTCTCGCTCACCGCCGTCCTGCAGGAGTGCCACCATCTCCTCAAGCTGCGCGCCAAGAACCGCGGCATCACGATCCACGAGGGGTTCGAAGCCGGTCTGCCGCGGCTGTGGGCGGACGAGCGGGCCATCCGGCAGATCTGCCTCAACCTCCTGTCGAATGCGATCAAGTTCACCCCGCAGGGCGGCGAAATCTGGCTCAAGGTCGGCTGGACCGCGGCCGGCGGGCAGTATCTCAGCGTGCGCGACAACGGGCCCGGCATTCCCGACCACGAGATCCCCGTGGTGCTCGATTCCTTCGGCCAGGGCTCGAACGCCATCAAGTCGGCCGAACAGGGCGCCGGGCTCGGACTGCCGATCGCCAAGAGCCTGGTCGATCTCCACGGCGGCACCTTCACGATCCGCTCGAAGCTGCGCGAAGGAACCGAGGTCATCGTGACGATTCCGCCCGAACGGGTCGTGTCGCCGCTGGAGCCGATGCCCGAGGCGGCTCCCTCGCTTCAGCCGGACGCGGACCCGCCGCCGGACCCCGCGAAGGCGCGCCATCGGGCGATCCTCGGGACGATCGGCTGATGGCGGACCGCGGGTCGCGATCGGCGGGCCGCGCCCTGGCGTCGCGAGGCGATTGCCTTCCCGCCCCCGCTTCGTATCTTCATCCGCATACGCACGCTTACCGGCGAATCATGGCGGCGATCGAGACACCCTGCACCAAGGTCTGCATGCTCGACCCCGAAACGCGGCTCTGTCGCGGCTGCGGACGCAGCCTCGAGGAGATTGCGCGCTGGTCCGGGCTGCCGCCCGAGGAGCGGCGTCGCGTGATCGACGAATTGCCCCGACGCCGCGCCGCGCATCTGGCGACGGCCGGCAGCGACGCCTGAGGACCGAACCGTGCGGCTGCTCTGGATCCTTCTCGTCGGGCTCGCTGTTGCGACGGCGGTCCTGATCGCCCGGCACGACGAAGGCACGATCGCGGGCCTGACCAATTCCGAGCTCCTGTCGATCGCCTATCGGGCGGCCGTGCTCGTGTTCGTCGCTGGCGCGGTGCTGGTCTTCTTCCGCAACCGGCTCTCGCAGGCGGTCGAGGCGCTGTTCGCCTGGATCGTGATCGGGGCCCTGCTACTCGCCGGCTATTCGTTCCGCTACGAGCTGCGCGACGTCGGCGACCGCGTGCTGGCGGAGCTCGTTCCCGGACGGGCGGCCGGCCACGCGCACAGGGTCGAGCTCGCCCGCGCCCGCAGCGGCGAATTCCAGATCTCCACGCATGTGAACGGTGCGCGGGTTTCCATGGTGCTCGACACGGGCGCAAGCTCGGTCGTCCTGACCAGCGAGGCCGCGAAGGCGGCCGGCCTGCCGATCGAGATGATCAAGTATTCGGTGAGCATCGAGACCGCGAACGGGCGGACCCAGGCGGCGGCCGTGACGCTCAACCGTGTCGCCGTCGGCGGCATCGTCGAGCGCTCCGTCCCCGCCCTGATCGCTCAGCCGGGAAAGCTCAAGATCAGCCTTCTGGGCATGAGCTTCCTCAACCGGCTGGAAAGCTGGGAGGTTCGCGGCGACCGCCTGCTGCTGCGCGCCTATCCGTGACCTTCGGTGAAGACGCTGACGAGGAAGCGCAGCGCCACAGCCGCCAGGAAGAGACCGAAACCGATCTCGAGCTTGCGGCGGCTGAAGCGGTGGGCGATCGCCGCCCCGATGGGTGCGAACAGCATGCTGAGCGGCGCGACCAGCGCGAAGCCGACGATCGAGACGAAGCCGATCGAGAGCGGCGGCAGCAGATCGGCATGCCGCAGGCCGGCCAGCATGTAGCCGATGGTGCCAGGGACCGAGATCACGACCCCGAGGCCGGCTGTCGTGGCGACCGAGCGATGAATGGGGCGTCCATAGAGCATCATGGTCAAATTGCCGAGCGCCCCGCCGGCGACCCCCATCAGGGTCGAAGCGAGTCCGATGACGAAGCCGATCACGCGCATCGCGCCATGACCCGGCAGTTCGTCGGCAAGGCGCCACTCGCGCCCGGACAGGAGGCGCACGCTCGTCACTCCGGCAATGGCAACGAACACGAGCTTGAACACCGACGGCGGCGCGAACGACGCAACGACGCTGCCGACGACGACTCCGGCGAAGCACGGCCACGCCCAGAGCTGCAGGACCTCCTTGTCCACCATGCCGCGGGCGCGGTGCGCACGATAGGAGCTAATCGAGGTCGGCACGATGATGGCGAGCGCGGTTCCGACCGCGAGCGGCATGCGCACCGGCACGGGCACATCGAGAAAGACGAACATCTGGAAGAGCACCGGAACGGTCACGCCACCGCCGCCGACGCCGAACAGGCCGGCGAGCGTTCCGGTCAACGCGCCGGCCAGCACGAGCGCGAGCGCCAGCCAGGCGAGCTCGCCGACCGGCATGTTTCCGAAGATGGCAGCGGACATCAGGCCGCGACCTCGGTGCGCCCTGCCCCTTCCTCGTCGCGCCGCGCGCGGAGCTGCGCGAGCGCCTCGCGGTAGGCCACGACCCCTGCCCCGCGCTTCACGGCCTCGACCGCGAGATGCCGGCGGAAGGCCCGCGCCCCCGGGACGCCCTGAAACAGTCCGTGCAGGTGGCGCGTGATCGCGTGCAGGCGCGTCCCGCGCGCCAGCTCGCGCTCGATGTAAGGCACGAGCGCCTCGGCCATCTCGGCGACGGAATCGTAAGGCGCCGGCACGGCGAACACCGCGGGATCGACCGCGAGAAGCCGCCAGGGTTCCTGATAGGCAGCCCGTCCCATCATCACGCCGTCGACCTGGGCGAGATGACGAACCGCCTCTTCGATGCTGCGGACGCCGCCATTGAGGATCACCGGCACAACTGGAAACGCGCGTCGAAGCCGAAAGACGCGCTCGTAGTCGAGCGGCGGGATATCACGATTCTCGCGCGGAGAGAGGCCCTGCAGCCAAGCCTTGCGCGCATGGATGATCAGCGCGTCGGCTCCGGCTGCGACCACGGCGGCGGCAAGCGCGTCGAGCGCCTCCTCCGGATCCTGGTCGTCGATGCCGATCCGGCACTTCACTGTGACCGGCACCGTGACCGCGGCTTTCATCGCGGCGACGCACGCGCCGACGAGCACAGGCTCCGCCATCAGGCAGGCGCCGAAACGGCCCTCCTGCACGCGGTCGGACGGACAACCGACGTTGAGGTTGATTTCGTCGTAGCCGAGATCCGCGCAGATGCGCGCGCTTGCAGCAAGCGCCTGCGGATCGGAACCGCCGAGCTGCACCGCGACCGGGTGCTCGGCCTCATCGAAGGCAAGCAGGCGCGTGCGATCCCCGTGCAGCACCGCACCCGTCGTGATCATCTCGGTATAAAGCAGCGCGCGGCGCGTGAGAAGCCGATGCACGTACCGACAATGGCGGTCCGTGAGGTCCATCATCGGCGCAACGGAGAACTGTCTATTTATATCAGCCACTTATTCACCGTTTTAAGTCCCCCCTTGGCCCCTTGGCTCGGCAACCGAAAAACGCATATGGCGCCCATAGGCGAAGCGGCAAGCAGTTTTCCGCGCCGTGGCAATCACAAGCTTAGACGACCGTGCCGCCTTCGAATGCTGTGATTTGCGTGCTTATCCCATGCACCGTTCTTTCCCGCCTGTTATCAATGTCCTGTTGGGTTTGGAGGATCCATCCCTTCTCCTTCACAAGATAAATGACGTTGCGCCGTGACTTTCCACGCCGACCTGCACATTCATTCGAAATATTCCCGGGCCACGAGCCGGGATCTCGATCTGGAGCACCTCTTCTGGTGGGCGGCGCGCAAGGGTGTGCGGGTTGTCGGGACCGGCGACTGCGTGCATCCGATCTGGCTCGCCGAAATCAAGGACAAACTGGTGGCCGAGGGCAACGGGCTCTTCCGCCTGAGGCCCGAAATCGAGGCGGCGCTCTGGGAGACGCTTCCCCCCGTCTGCCGGCGGCCGGTCTCCTTCATGCTCTGCACCGAGATCTCGACCATCTACAAGAAGGGCGAGAAGACCCGAAAGATCCACCACCTGATCTATGCGGCCGATCTCGACTCCACCGACCGGCTGGCGGCGAGCCTCGCGCGCATCGGCAACATCGCCTCGGACGGCCGCCCGATCCTCGGCCTCGACTCGCGCGACCTTCTGGAGATCGCGCTGGAGTCCGGGCCGGATTCCTATCTCGTCCCCGCCCATATCTGGACGCCGTGGTTCGCGGCGCTCGGCTCGCAATCGGGGTTCGACTCCATTGAGGAGTGCTACGGCGACCTCGCCGGACGCATATTCGCGGTGGAGACGGGCCTCTCGTCCGATCCGGCCATGAACTGGCGCATCTCCTCGCTTGACCGCTTCCGCCTCACCTCCAATTCCGACGCCCATTCGCCCGGCAAGCTCGGCCGCGAGGCGACGCGCTTTTCCTGCGAGCCGGACTATTTCGCCATCCGCCGCGCGCTGGAGACTGGCGAGGGCTATGTCGGCACGGTCGAGTTCTTCCCCGAAGAGGGCAAGTACCACATGGACGGGCACCGCGCCTGCGGGGTGCGGCTCGATCCGAAGGAAACCATCGCGACGGGCGGCCGCTGCCCGGTCTGCGGGCGGCCCGTCACCATCGGCGTGGCACACCGCGTCGAGGCGCTCGCCGACCGCAGCGAGGCCATACCGCCGGCAACGGCGGGCACGGTATCGAGTCTCGTGCCCCTGCCGGAAATCCTCTCGGAGATCGTCGGCAGCGGCGTCGCCTCGAAAGCCGTGTCCCATACTTATGACCGCACGATTGCTGCGCTTGGGCCGGAGCTTGCCTTGCTGGAAGACCTGCCGGCCGAGGATGTGGCGAAGGTCCATCCGCTGCTCGGCGAGGCCGTGACGCGGCTGCGCTCCGGCGAGGTCATCCGGCAGGCCGGCTATGACGGAGAATATGGCGTCGTCCGACTCTTTCAGGACGGAGAGTTGGACCGCCTCGCCGGAAACCAGATGCTGTTCGATGCATCGCTGTTCAGCCGCGCGCGCCGGGCAAAAACCAGGGCGAAGGAGGAGACGCCAGAAGAAGATGCGCCGGCGTTCCCTGAAGCCGCTGCGATGCAGCCATCAGGCCGTAGCGGCGTTCTCGCCGGTCTCGACCCCGATCAGGCGCGCGCCGCGGAGACCGTCGATGGGCCACTGATGGTGATCGCGGGACCCGGCTCCGGCAAGACGCGCATGCTCACCCACCGCATTGCTCATCTGGTGCTGGAATGCGGCGTGCCGGCCGGCGCATGCCTCGCCGTGACCTTCACGCGCAAGGCGACGGAGGAATTACGCAATCGGCTCACGAGGCTTCTCGGCGAGAAGGCGGATGCCGTGGCGGTGCACAGCTTCCATTCGCTCGGCCTTGCGATCCTGCGCGCGCATGCCGACCGCGCCGGTCTCGGCGCAGACTTCCGCATCGCCAGTGAGGCGGAGCGCACGGCGGCGCTGGCCGAGGCGCTCGGTGTCAGCAGCACGCGCGCCGCACGCCTGCTCAAGGCCGTCTCGGTGCTCAAGCGCAGCGGCGCGAAAGGCGCGGACGAAGACGCTAAGGCACGCGCCGTTCTCGACCAGATCGGACGCGCGCAGGGATGGGTCGATTTCGACGATCTCGTCCTGTTGTCGGCCGATCTTCTGGAGGCAGACACGAAGATCGCCGCCGCATGGCAGGCGCGCTGTCCCCACATCGTCGCCGACGAGTTTCAGGACGTGGACGAGCAGCAATATCGCCTGCTGCGGCTGCTGACCGGAAAAAGCGGCAATCTATGCGTCATCGGCGATCCCGATCAGGCGATCTACGGCTTTCGCGGCGCAGATGCCGCCTGCTTCGCGCGCTTCGGCCAGGACTTCCCCGCCGCCCCGACCTTGCGGCTCACGCGTAACTACCGCTCGACCGGCACCATCGTGACGGCCGCCGCCGGTTTCATCGGCGCGTCCTCGGCAGGCCCGATCCGTCCGATGGGTAAGCCGATCGTGACCCATACGGCAATGAGCGAGACGGCGGAGGCGGACTTCGTCGCGGCGACCATCGAAAACCTGCTCGGCGGCCACGACCTCCTCGCGGCCAATCGCAACGGAGACAACGCGCCTGACGGCCGGCCGCTCGGCTTCGCCGCTTGCGCCGTACTCTACCGCACCGATGCGCAGGCGGCGGCGCTGCGGACTGCTTTCGACCGCGCCGGCATTCCGTTCATGAAAAGCTCGCCCGCTCCCATCGCCGGCCATCCCGGCGTGACGGCGATCCTCGACGGGCTGGACACAACGGAGGGGACGGATCTCGCGGCGCGCATCGGGCAAGCGGCGGAAAATGCCCGCAGGGCGGAGAAAACCGACGCGGCCACGCTCGCAGAAGCAAGAGGCTGGCTCGCCGCCCTCACCGCCTCGGATCAGGTGGCCGGCGATCCGGTCCGGCTCGCGGAGGCGGTGGCCCTGTCCACCGAGGCCGATTTCCGCGATATGCGCGCCGACCGCGTCTCGCTCATGACCATGCACGCGGCCAAGGGGCTGGAATTTCCGGTCGTGTTCGTGGTGGGCATGGAAGCGGGACTGGTGCCGTTTTCATGGGGGGCCGCGACACCAGAAGAGGAAGCGACGCAAGCCGAGGAGCGGCGGCTGTTCTACGTCGCCATGACCCGCGCCAAGGACAGGCTGTTCCTCACCCGCGCCATCAACCGGTTCTGGCGCGGCATGGTGCGCACGCTGCCGCCGTCGCCTTTCCTGAACGAGATCGCCGCAGACCTGACGGTGAGCGACGTCGCGAGCGAGCGAAAGCGCAGACAGGCACAGCAACTCAGCCTGTTTTGAAGCCTCTCTGCCAGGCTAGGCATTGAGTGGCCGTCAATACCTAAGGTAGCCAATGTCTAAGGGATTCAGCCGACCTCGAAGATCTCTTCCGGGGTCGCGTGAATCCGCTCCACCGACGTCTCGCCGACAAGGAAGTTGTCGCAAATCCACGAGAAGCATCCGCCGGCGATGTGCTGCGGATGAATCGATATGTTCATGTTCTTCTCGATGACCATCGTCTCGTCGCGGCGGATCAAAGGACGCTCCACCAGATCGTAGCCCTGGCTGTGCGCATTGAGCCGGTTCTCCTCGGAGCGTTTGTTCTTGCGCATGAAGGCATTGAACGCTTCGGCGATCTCGCTGCACGGCGTTCCCGGCCGCAGCATGTCGAGGATGACTTGCCGCGCGGCGAGCGAGATCGCGAACTCGTCCTTCATCTGTTGGGGCACCGGGCCCACGACACAGCTGCGGCCGAGCTCGCAGTAGAAGCCGCCGGGACCGCTGTCCTCGACCAGCAGCGCCAGCTCGTCGCCCGGCTGGATGACGCGGTTCTGCATGTGCCGGCTGTTGAACTTCTGCGGACTCCCGATTGGAAATGAGCCGCACATGTAGAGCCCCTGCTCGCTGCCGTGGCGCTGGCTGTAGAACTGGGCGGTCGCGGAAATATCCGAATCGCGGACGCCCGGCTTGACGGCGGCGAACGCGGCCTTCAGCGCGCCATCCTGCATCGCGGCCGCCCGGCGGATGAGCGCGATTTCTTCGGGGCTCTTGATCGCGCGGATCCTGTCCAGCAATTCGGAGGCGTCCCGATAGGAGGCTTTCGGAAATGCGCGCCGCACGTAGTCGACCAGGGTGTAGGACATCTGGTACGTGCCGATGAGCCCGATGCAGCGCTCGGCGTAAGGCTGCAGCGCTTTGACCACCAGCTCGGAGTCGTAATCCTTGGTGAACACCGCCGAGGCGTAGCTCGGAGTGGTCAGTATCTGCTTGACGCCGCGCCAGACTCCGTCGCCCTCGTGAGTCAGTTTTTGAACTCCTCCGAACGGGCCCTGCATGACGACGGTCATGTCGTCGTCGCGCGGGAAAACGACCGCGATGGCATAGCCGTTGGTGGCCGGAACGTCGGTGAAGTACTTCACCGCCCCGCCCATGTGATCGTTGTTGTTCTGCATGAGCAGAACGTCGATGCCGGTCTCTTCCATGCTGGAGCGCACGGCTTTCCAACGGCGCTCGAGCTCAGCGGTCGAGATCGGCGTGTTGATGCGGGGATTGAGGGCGATCATGATGTCCATTCGTCCTTGCAGCAGGGAAAGAGCGCCGGTGGCCAACATTGTGTTGCGCTGTCGGCCGGCCCGGAAAGACCCTATGCCGGTTTGAGCAGCGCGACGCGGTTGAGCATCCGGCCGAACTCCCCATTCAGATAGCAACGCATGTTTTCCAGCACCGTCGGCAGCACCAGATCGGGATAGACGTCGCACAGACCGCCGAGGTGTGGCGTGACGATGACGTTCGGCATCGTCCAGAACGGATGCTCGGGCGGCAACGGCTCCTCCTGGAAGACGTCGAGCGCCGCCCCGGCGATCTGCTTCCGGTTCAGCGCCGCGATAAGGGCCTGCTCATCGACGACGCCGCCGCGCGCGACGTTGATGAGATAGCTGCTTGGCTTCATCCCGGCTAGCACGGCGGCATCGACGATGTGGTGCGTCGCGGGCGTGTACGGCGTCAGGATGACCAGGTAATCGAGCCGGCCGACGGCCGACTTCAGCTCGCTGATGGGGAGGATTTCGGCGAACCCCGGCGCGGTGCGAGGCGCCGACGAAAGCCCGATCACGTTCATTCCCAAGGCCGCGCATTTCGGCGCCAGCGCTTCGGAGATCGCGCCGACGCCGAGGATGCCGACCGTTTTCCCCGACAGCAGCCGGGCGGGATAGCGCTCCCAGACCTTCCGGGACTGGTTTTCGAACGAACGGCGCATGTCGCGGCTGAGCGCCAGCAGCGCGCCGACAACCATCTCGGAGACAGGCGCGACGACGCCTTTGATGCGCGTCACGATCACGTCGTCGCGCAACGACGGATGGTCGGCGAGCCCGTCCACACCGGCGCCGAGCGACTGGATCCACCTCAACTTCGAGGCCGACTCGATGAGCTGTCGCGAGACCAGGGGTCCGAACGTCATCAAGACGTCGGTCTCGCCGATGAACTCCTGGGCTTTGCTGCGATGATCGACGGTGC
>CAYVBN010000266.1:0-5432 GCA_964449645.1 uncultured Hyphomicrobiales bacterium | reverse complement strand
CACCCATCCTGCTCGCCGACGAGCCGACGATGTCGCTCGATCCGCGCCATAAGCTCGTGGTTATTAACCTGCTGCGCAAGGCCGCCCACGACGGCACCGCCGTGCTCGTCGTGGTGCACGATCTCGCGCTCGCGGCGCGCTTCGCCGACACGGTTCTCATGATGGCGGAGGGCCGCGCGTACATCCACGCTTCGCCCGAACTCGCGCTCGCGCCCCATCGCCTCGCCGACGTCTTCGGCATCGAGGCCACCACCGTCGAGATCGACGGCAAGCGCGTGCCGATCGTGCGGCAGCCGCTCTGATTTCACATCCGGTCGCATTCGCCGACCGCAATCGGCACCCGCTTCGCCGGAAAGGGTTTCAGCGCTCCGACCGCGGCGTGTCCGCACCGGCACCGCCCGGCTTGGTGCGCCGGAGCGCCGCGAGCCGACGCATGATCCGCCGAACGGATCGCCGGATGGCACTGCGAATCACGGACGGGCGCTCGGGCTCGGCCAGGCGCAGGCCGACGGTCGTCACGCGCCCGTCCGCCACCCGATTGGCCACGAGCGCAATGGGCCCGAGCGGCAAGGTGTCGCCGGAACGGACCGCGTTGCCGCGGCGTTGGGCGAAATAGTCGGCAAGCGTCCGATCGCGGTCGTCCGCGGCGACATCGAGACCGTAGATTTCGGCGAGAGCCCCGAGCGTCGCGTCGGCTCCGACGAAGAAATCCCCGAGCAGGCGCTGATCCGGCGCCCCGGCGGGCGGCATGTCGACGAAAAAACGGTCGAGGGCGCGGGCCTTTTCGGGAGGCGCGAGAAAATAGGCATGGTCGCCTTCGCGGATCGGCCCGGCCTCCTCGGCGCCGAAGACGCGCTCGTCGCGCACGACCAGCATCAGCTTCGCCCACGAGGGCGCGATGCGGCGGCGCAAGTAAGGGTTGTTCGCCCCCACGGCGTAACCGACGAGCTCCTGCTCGAGCTGGCCCGGCAGATCGACGTCGACCCGGCGCGGCACGGCATCGGAGCCCGGAAGGGCAACGTGCAAGGCGTGCGCCGCCGGCGCGATGGTCCAGCCCTGCACCAGCAGGGAGACCAGCACGACCACGAAGGCAACGTCGAAATAGAGATCGGAATGCGGCAGGCCGACCAGCAGCGGGATCGAGGCGAGAAAGATGCCGACCGCGCCGCGCAGTCCCACCCAGCACATGAACAGCTTTTCGCGCCAGGAGAAGCGGAACGGCACGAGGCAGATCAGGACCGCGATCGGGCGCGCGAACACCATCAGGCCCACCGCGACCACGAGCGCCGGAGGCGTGTCCGCCAGCAGGCGCTCCGGCCAGGCGAGCAGGCCGAGCAGCACGAACATCACGATCTGCGCCAGCCAGGTGACGGCGTCGAGAAAGGCCGCGACCGTATTGTGCGCGCGCGTCGGCCGGTTGCCGACGATCAGTCCCGCCACATAGACCGCGAGGAATCCCGAGGACCCGACGGTTTCGGAGAAGCCGAAGACGACCAGCGCCATCGTGGTCACGAATGGCGCGTGCAGCCCCTGCGGCAGGTCGATGCGGTTGAGCACCAGCACGATCAGCCGGCCGCCGACATATCCGATCGCCGCGCCGAGCACGCCTTTGACCGCGAGGCTCACCGCGATGGCCGACCAGTCGCTGACCCCCTGCTGCAGAAGCTCGATCAGCGCGATGGTCAGGAAGATGGCGAAGGGATCGTTGGTCGCCGATTCGATCTCGAGCGTCGCGCCGACACGCGGCCGCAGCCGCAAGCCGTGCGCGTGCAGCAGAAAGAACACGGCCGCCGCGTCGGTCGACCCGATGACGGAACCGATGAGCAGCGACTCGATCCATCCGAGCCCCGTCGCCAGGTGCGCGATCGGCGCGGTCAGCGCCGCCGTGAGCAGCACACCGAGGGTCGCGAGCACCAGCGAGGGCGCGGCAACGGCGCGGAAGGTTTGCAGCCGCGTGCGCAACCCGCCGTCGAACAGAATGAGCGCGAGCGCCATCGCCCCCACCGTGTAGGTGGTGCGGACGTCGTCGAATTTGAGCCCGCCGGGCCCGGCTTCGCCGGCCAGCATTCCGAGGACCAGAAAGACGAGCAGGAGGGGGGCGCCGAAGCGCAGCGCGACGAGGCTCGACATGATGCCGAGCAGGACGAGGATGGAGCCCAGCAGAATGGCGAGACTGATCGTATCGAGCAACCCCATCAGGTGACGTTCTCCTTATACCCGACGAGTACACGGGCACGACGGCGACGACAACCGGCCGCACCATGACGAAACGGCCGTGACGGAGTTCCGGATGGCCGCCAGAAGGGTGACGGGACGAGATCGCAGTTTCTCTCGCGCGCCTTCGTGACGAAAGCGACCAGTACGATTGCGGCCGAATGGTGAAATAGAATTTCTTTTGAAATCCGCGACGTGCTTTCGGCTTGTCAGGGGCGTGGGGGTCCGCAAGTCTGTCCGCGCTGGGTCAAAGCGGGAGCCGCATATGCGCGACCTGAAAGGCGACTGTCGACGTTTCATGTTGGCACGGAGAATCTTCTTCGTCGGGCTCTGCCTGACGCTGTTTGCGCCGTACGCGCAGGCGCAAACTGTCCTGTTGAACGTCTCTTACGACCCCACGCGTGAGCTCTATCGCGACATCAATCGGGCGTTCATCGCGCAGTGGAAGAATCAGAACGGTGGGAACGTTCAGATCCGCATGTCGCACGGCGGCTCGGGCGCACAGGCACGCGCGGTGATCGACGGCCTGGATGCCGCGGTGGTCACGCTCGCGCTCGCCGCCGACATCGACGCGATCGCCCGTGCAACCAAGAAAATACCCGCAGACTGGCAGAAACGTCTGCCCAATAATTCATCACCCTATACGTCGACGATCGTCTTCGTGGTGCGCAAGGGCAATCCCAAAGGCATCAAGGATTGGGACGACCTGGCCCGGCCGGGCCTGCAGATCGTCACGCCCAACCCGAAAACCTCCGGCGGCGCGCGCTGGAACTATCTCGCCGCATGGGGCTACGCGCTCGACAAGTGGCACGACGAGGGCAAGGCCAAGGACTTCGTCGCGGCGATATACCGCAACGTGCCGGTGCTCGACACCGGCGCCCGCGGCTCGACGACCACCTTCGCGCAGCGCGGCATCGGCGACGTGCTGGTGTCGTGGGAGAACGAGGCCTTCCTGATCCTCTCGGAGTTCGGTGCCGACAAGTTCGACATCGTGGTGCCGTCGATCTCGATACGCGCCGAACCGCCGGTGACGCTGGTCGACGGCAACGTCGATCCCAAGGGCATGCGCGCGCTCGCGCAGGCCTATCTCGAGTTCCTCTATACGCCCACCGCGCAAGCCATCATCGCCAAGCACTTCTACCGCCCCTACAAGCCCGAGAGCGCCGCCAAGGAGGATCTTGCGCGCCTGCCCGACCTCAAGCTCTTCACCATCGACGCAGTCTTCGGCGGATGGGATAAAGTGCAGGCCACGCATTTCGGCGACGGCGGCATATTCGACGACATCATGCGGACGATCCGCCGCTGATGACGCGCATGATCCGGACGAGCGGTTACCGGTTTTCGGACCGGATCATGCGATAATGTCGGAATGCCGGAAACGAGACGACGGGGAACGATGCGGCCGCGCTTTAGGGAGCCGAGCGCAATCCCGGGATTCGGGTTGGCGATCGGCTATACGCTGCTCTACCTCACGCTGATCGTGTTGCTGCCGCTCGCGGCCCTGCTCGCCTGGGCCTCCGGCCTCGGCATCGATGGGTTATGGGCGATCATCAGCGAACCGCGCGTGCTCGCAGCGCTGCGCACGAGCTTCGGCATCGCGCTGACGGCCGCCTTCGTCGATTCGATCTTCGGGCTGCTCGTCGCCTGGGTGCTGAGCCGCTACCGCTTTCCCGGGCGCAAGCTGATCGACGCCGCCGTCGATCTTCCCTTCGCCCTGCCGACCGCGGTGGCCGGTATCGCCCTCGCGAGCCTCTATGCGCCGAACGGCTGGATCGGCGGCCTGCTCGCCACGGTGGGCATCAAGGTCGCGTTCACCCCGCTCGGCATCTTCATCGCCCTGGTGTTCGTCGGTCTGCCGTTCACGGTCCGCACCGTGCAGCCGCTGATCGCCGAGATCGAGCGCGACGTCGAGGAGGCCTCGGCGACGCTCGGCGCCAGCCGGGCTCAGACCGTGCGGCGCGTCGTCCTGCCGATGCTGACGCCCGCCATCCTGACCGGCTTCGCGCTCGCCTTCGCACGATCGGTAAGTGAGTATGGCTCGGTGATTTTCATCGCCGGCAATCTGCCCTACGTATCGGAGATCGCCCCGCTGCTCATCGTCATCAAGCTCGAGGAGTTCAACTATGCGGGGGCAACCGGCATCGCCGCCGTCATGTTGGCGCTCTCGTTCGTGACGCTGCTGGCGATCAACCTGGTGCAGGCCTGGAGCCGCCGGAGATTCGGCCATGCGTAGGATTCGCCGGTTCGCCCAGGAGGGCGGTTGCCGTCCGGTCACCTCGGAAACGCCGCTCGCCCGATGGATTCTGACCCTGCTGGCGCTCGCGTTCCTCGGCTTCTTTCTCATCCTGCCGGTCTGCGTGGTCTTCGCCGAGGCGTTTCGCCGAGGCGTCGGCGCCTATCTGGCGACCTTCGCGGACCCCGACGCGCAGGCGGCGATCCGCCTCACGCTCATCGTCGCGGCGATCTCGGTCCCGCTCAACCTGGTGTTCGGCCTCGCCGCCTCGTGGGCGATCGCCAAGTTCGAGTTCCGCGGCAAGAGCCTGCTGATCACCCTCATCGACCTTCCCTTCTCGGTCTCTCCGGTGGTGGCCGGCCTCGTCTATGTCCTCCTGTTCGGGGCGCAGGGATTCCTTGGCCCCTGGCTCACCGCCCACGGCCTCGAGATCATTTTCGCGCTCCCCGGCATCGTGCTCGCCACCGTATTCGTGACGTTCCCGTTCATCGCGCGCGAGCTGATCCCGCTCATGCAGGAGCAGGGCACGACCGACGAGGAGGCCGCGTTGACGCTCGGCGCCAGCGGCTTGCGCACGTTCTTCACCGTGACCTTGCCCAATATCCGCTGGGGACTGCTCTACGGCGTCCTGCTATGCAACGCGCGCGCCATGGGCGAATTCGGCGCGGTCGCGGTCGTGTCCGGCCATATCCGCGGCGTCACCAACACGATGCCGCTGCACGTCGAAATTCTCTACAACGAGTATAATTTCGTCGCCGCATTCGCGGTCGCGTCGCTGCTCGCCATGCTCGCGCTTGCGACACTCGCCGCGAAGACGTTCCTGGAATGGCGCTATGGCGAAGCCCTCGCCGCGACGCCGCGCTTCTGACGAGCCCGCAACGTGGACATTCGCATCCTCGGCATCTCCAAGGAATTCGGCAGCACGGGCGCGCTGCGGGACGTCAGCATCGACGTCGGCGACGGCGAGCTCGTCGCGCTGCTCGGT
>CAYVBN010000265.1:0-3995 GCA_964449645.1 uncultured Hyphomicrobiales bacterium | reverse complement strand
TGCATGCCGCCGTCCATGCAGATCGCCGGGATGCCCGCCGCCATCGCGGTGAAGTTCGCGTGCGAGTGCAACATGCCGGTGGACGCGAGCAGCACGTTGAAATCCGACTTCATCATCGCCTCGCAGACGGCGGTCGGCGGGTCGTAATAGTCTGCGGGCCGGCGCTCGAACAGCGCCACCGTGGTCTCCGCGCCGAGCTCCGAGCAGATGCTCTGCACCACCTGCCAGACGCGCGGATCGTGAGAAAAGTCGCTCAGGATCAGGACGCGATGACCGGGCTTGATATTCGCGACGAAGGGCCGGCGGATGTAGTCCATGTTTCCGGTGACGAAAGCGCCAGCAGTCATTCTCGACTCCTTTGAACCTGTTCATTCGGTTGATCGAACCGCGGGACACCCGCAGCATGCCGTTGGTGGCAAATTCCAATTCTCGTCCGCGTTCCCCTCAGGCCGCACTGTCGCTTACCTCGGTTTTCGCCGCGAGCGGCACTGTCACGGCGTCGTAGCCGTACACCCAGTCGGTATCCGCGTTGCGATGCAGCCACTTGTTTTCGTGCGAGTGGAACTGGATCTTCGACGTCCGCGCCTTGCGGGTTCTTTCGTAGCGGCTGAATGCCGACCCGATCTCGGCTTTCGAATCGATCTCGAGCAGACACCGCGTCAGCACCATGGCGTCTTCCATGGACGTCGCGGCGCCCTGCGCCATGTAGGGCGTCATCGGGTGACAGGCGTCTCCGAGCAGGACCACGCCGCCCTTGCTCCATTGCGGCAGAGGTTCGCGGACGTTGATCGCCCACTTGTGCACGTCCGGGCAGGCATCGAGCACCGCCTTCACCTGCGGATGGAAGCCCTCGAAGGCACGCCGCAGCTCGCCGAGGTCGCCTTTCATGGACCACGATTCCTCGGTCCACTCGGGCTCCGGCACGCTGGTGACGAAATAGACCTCGTCGCGCGCGCGGGTGATGTAATAGATGACGATGTGGCGATCCGGCCCCCACCACTTGGTGCAGTCGTCGATTTCGTAGCCGTTCAGCAGAGCGGCCGGAAAGGTCGTCCGATACGCGACGCGCCCCGTGTAGGTCGGCTTCTCGGCGCCGAGCATCCACGTCCGTACGGTCGAGTGCACCCCGTCGGCTCCGATCACCACGTCCGCCTCGGCCGTCGTGCCGTCGGCGAAGCGTAGTCCGACGCCGTTGTCGCGGTCGTCGATATCGACCAGCTTCTTCGACAGGTGAATCCGCGCGTCCGGCACGCAGCTCGCGAGCAGGAGATGCAAGTCCCCGCGGTGCATGAGTAGATAGGGCGCCCCGTAGCGGGCCTCGACCGTATCGCCGAACGGCACCTTGAGCAGGATCTCGCCCGTGTTCCACTCGCGGCTGAACTGGCCGGGCGGCCGGAATGCGATCTTGCGCATGTCCTTTTCGAGATCGAACGTGCGCAGGACCTTGATCGCGTTGGGACTCATCTGGATGCCGGCGCCCAGACGCGTGAACCGGCTGGCCTGCTCGTAGACCTCCGCCTCGAAACCGGCGCGCAGCAGCGTCGCCGCGACGGTCAGCCCGCCCATTCCGGCACCAATGATCGCGATTTTCGGCTTCATCTGTCGACGCGCTTCCTTCGATGGGTAAGATCAGGACCGTTTGGTCCAGGGAATGAGATAGCTTTCGATCGCGTTGCTGAGGATGACCGACGTCCCTCCGAGCACGGACACGATAAGGAGGCCGATGAACATCCGCGAGATGTCGAGCACCTGCCACGAATTCCAGATGTAGTAGCCGATGCCGTCGTTGGCCGACACGAACTCGGCCGACACGACGAGGATGAGCGCCTGGCCGATGCCGAGCTTCAGGCCGGCCATGATGGATGGCAGCGCCGAGGGGAGGATGACGCGCAGCCAGCGCACGTGCATGGGAAGCCGGAACGCCTTCGCGAAGTCCTGATAGATCGGATTGGCGTAGAGCACGCCCGAGAGCGTGTTGATGCAGGTCATGAAGAACACGCCGAGCGCCACCAGCGCGGTCTTGCTCGCATCGCCAAGCCCGAAAATGATGATGAGCAGCGGGAAGATTGCGAGCTTCGGCGTGGGAAACGTGGCGTAGACCATCGGCGCTATGGCAAACCGGACGGGCCGATAGATGGCCATGATCGCTCCGACGATCACGCCGAGGATGCCTCCGAGCAGATAGCCCCATACGACGCGCGACAACGTCGCGCCGATATTGTGGAGAACGAGCTGCGCCTCGGCCGGCGACGACACGACCTGCATCGCCACGGATGCGATGTGGCTGGGCGAGGGAAAGAAGCGCTGATCGATCAGTCCTGCCCGCGCGCAGAATTCCCACATGGCAAGGATGACAACGGGAAATCCGATTCCGAACACGACGCGCTGAATGGCCTGGGCGCGCTTCGCCCGCACGACCTGCTCGATCGACGCGTTCGGCGGGACGTCGGATAGGGCCACGCCTGCACCGACTGTGCTCATCGATGACTCCTCACAGCTTCTCGCCGACTTCTTCCGCCACCATCTGCCACAGGTCGACTTCCATTTCGCCGAACTGCTTGGTGCGGCGAAGCTCGAGCACGTTGCGGTCGCACGGGAACGGAACCGAGCGGATCTCCTTGATCCGGCCCGGTCTCGCGCGCAGAACCACGATCCGGTCCGCGAGCGCGATCGCCTCGCTGATGTCATGGGTCACGTAGACCACCGTCGAACGGGTCTCGCGCCAGATGCGGATCAGCTCCTGCTGCATGACGAGCCGCGTCTGCGCATCGAGCGCCGAGAGAGGTTCGTCCATCAGGAGCAGCAGCGGTTCGGCGGCCAGTGCACGCGCAATGGCGACGCGCTGGCGCATGCCGCCCGACAGTTCGTGCGGATAGGCGCCGGAGAAATCGGACAGGCCGACGAGCCCGAGATAGCGGCGCACGCGTTCATCGGCGGCCGCGCGGTCGATCTTGAGGCCGCTGAGCCCGAGACGGACGTTGTGCTCGACCGTCATCCACGGAAGCGTGCTGTCCGACTGGAACACCGTCGCGCTGAGCAGGCGCGTTCGGCCGGCATCCGCCGCCGCCTTGTTCCACTCGACGCGCCCGTCAAAATGCTCGTCGAGGCCGGCGAGAATGCGAAGGATGCTGCTCTTGCCACAGCCGCTCGGGCCGATCACGGCGAGCACCTCGCCCTGGTGCACCGACAACGTCACGCCGGCCACGGCCTGCACGACGTTGCCGTTGGCCGCCAGGAAGGAGCGGCTCACCTCTTCGAGGTGAAGCGCGGTCGGGAGAGCGTCGGCGGTCGTGGGCAAGGCGCGAACGAGCCTCGGAGACATCACGTTCACTTGTACTCCCCGAGAGCGGCGACGGCGGCGTCGGCAAACGACATGTCGACGATCTGGCTGGCGTCGATCACCTTACGGACGCGGCCCTGGGAGGCGTAGAATTTCTCGACGGCATTCAGCGCTTCGATGTTCACCCGCTGGTTCGGATCGAGCCCCGGCAGGAAGCTGTCGCGAATGATGCTCTCCGTCACCTGGGTCCGTTTGGCGATGATCGCGACGACCTCGTCCTTACGGACGCCCTTGGTGAAGGCGTCGTTGTAGGCGCGCACGCCGCGCACGTAGGCGCGCATGAATGCCTCGGCGAGCTTCTTCTTGTTGCGGAAGGCCTCGCTGTACACGAGGGGTGTCACCGACATCTTCCCGCCCGGCACGAATTCGAGCAGATCACCGCCGATGAGCTGGGTGTCGCCGGATTTGATCGACTCCGTCACGAACGGCTCGATTAGCGATCCCGCCTCGATCGTGCCCTTCGAGAGCGCCACCGCGATATTCGAGTATGACAGCTCACTGAGCTGCACGTCGCTCAGCGACAGGCCGTATTTCTCCAGCAGCTTGGCCATGAAATAGAATGTGATCGCCCCGCGCGAGTTGACGGCGATGGGTTTCCCGCGGAAGCCTTCGACCGTTTCCTTCTCCGACCCTTTGACGGCGGCCTTTCGCACCA
>CAYVBN010000264.1:0-29607 GCA_964449645.1 uncultured Hyphomicrobiales bacterium | reverse complement strand
CCGGCCGCGAACGGAACGATGAGCGTGATCGGATGGCTCGGCCAATCTGCTTGAGCCCACCCGGTCGACAACCCGGCGAGCAGAAAGGCTGCGGCGAGCAGGCCACTTTTTCCAGATCCCTTCTGCTTTGCCCGCGAATTTGCACAATGGCCGAAGTTCATCATTCCCCCCTTTGTATCGGCACAAACACGCGATCTTACCAACCGCGTTCCGGGCGTCGAGAGCCGTCCTCGGGCGGATCGACGCACCAGCGGCGCTCCGAGACGCCGGCCGGGCGAACGGTTTTCCCGCAGAAACGTTCTGATCGAAGGGCCTAGTGGGATCGGCCCGTTCGAAGCGCGAGGCGAGGGAATCATGACGAAGCTCTTCGGTGCCGTGCAGCCACACATGGAAGTCGTCACCTCGGACGGACAACACGTCGGGAGGGTCGACCACGAAGACGGCGAAGACCTCATCAAGCTCACGAAGGCGGACGGGGTCCATCGGCACATCAATTGGGATTGGGTCGCCCGGGTGGACGAAGGACGGCTCCATTTGAACGTGCGGCTCAGCCAGGTCGAACACGCCTGGAGGAAATCTCCTGCCCTCATCGAGTGATGGCTGCCGCGCCGCAGCCATCAACAGCCGCCCATGCAGCCGCCGGTCAGCGCCGGGCCTCCGCCCGCAGGCGACGAAACCGGTCGACGGGAGGGTGGAGAAAAACCCCGAACCAAATGGCGCCGGGCCCGGCGTTTCGAGCCGAGGCGCGCCTGAGGCAGCCGGCGCCTGCTGATCCACCGGCCCGCCGGCCGCAGATTGCGATCTTTCGGAAACGTCGACCTCGAACGGATGGCGCGGGCCGGAGCATATGAAGGAAGCCCTCGCATTCGTGACCGGCGGGGTCCTGGTCATCCTGGCCGCCTGGGTCCCGCTGTTCATCCGCCGTATCCCGCTGTCGCTCCCGATGGTGGCCGTCGCGATCGGCGCCGTCCTGTCGCTGGCGATCGACGTCAGCAATCCGTTCATCCAGTACAGCGAGGGCATGGAGCACGCCGCGGAATTCGCATTGCTCGTCGCGGTCCTCGGTGCCGGACTGAAGATCGACCGGCCTTTCGCCCTGCACGCATGGGCCAGCACCTGGCGGCTGCTGTTTCCGGTGATGGTCCTGTCCATCGCGGGCATCGCCGCCCTGGCGGTCTGGCTTCTGAACCTTCCCATCGGGTCGGCCATCCTGCTGGGGGCGATCCTCGCCCCGACCGATCCGGTCCTGGCGGCAAGTGTCCAGGTCGGCCCGCCGGGTGTCGGCGAGGAAGGGGAAACCAAGTTCGCCCTGACGTCCGAGGCCGGGCTCAATGACGGGCTCGCGTTTCCCTTCGTGACCCTCGGCCTGACGATTTCGGCCGGAGAGATGCGTTCCGGCTTGGACGTTCTCGAATGGCTCTCGGCCGACCTGATCTGGGACATCGGCGGCGGGGCGGCGATCGGATTCGCGGTCGGCTGGCTGTTGGTGGTCATCAACCGCCGGCTACCGTCGCGGCTGCGCCTCTCCAGGTCGAACAGCGGCCTCGTCTCGGTGGGGCTGGCGTTTCTCGCCTACGGCATCGCCATCGCGGTGCGCGCGAACGGTTTCGTCGCGGTGTTCTTCGAAGCGGTGGCTTTGCGCAATCTCGTGTCGTCGCTCGAGTACAGCCGCCGGCTCAATCATTCTGCCGAGCAGTTCGAGCGGATCGCCATGATGGTCATCATCGCCATGCTGGGCGTGGCCGTCTGCCGGGGCCTTCTCGACAGTGTCGGCGCGGTGCACGTCGCATTCGCATTCGCGGCGCTGCTGATCGTGCGGCCGATCGCGGTGTTTGCAGGATTCCTCGGTTCTGCCGCCGACATCTGGACGCGCGCCGCCATCGCGTATTTCGGCATTCGCGGGATCGGTTCGCTCTATTATCTCGCCTTCGCGATCTCGCGATCGCGTGCCGATCTCGATCCGACATTGACGGCCGTCGTCGGTCTCGTCGTGCTCGTCTCGATCGTCTTCTACGGCACGACGACGGACGCCGCCACGCGGATCCTGCTCGGGCGCGCGGCCGACTGATCCGGCTCTCGGGAAGGATCGGGCCGAATGGAACTTCCGCAGCGGCGCGCGGTTGAGGCGCTATGACGGATTTTCGGATCGAGCCTGAACTGGCGGTGCACGACGGCCCGCGGCTGACCTCGGTCGCGGCGGCGACCACATTCGTGCGCGAGATGGTCGATCGCCGCTCGTTTGCGCCCTGGAAAGACCTGCTGCGACGGCTGGAAGCTGTCCGCACCGAAGAGGACGCCGTCGAAGCGGCCGGCGCGCTGCGCGAGTTGCTGCAGACCGAACAGATGCTGGCTCCGGAAAAAGGACGGCAGCATTCCCGTCGGCCGGTCAACGATTTCCCGCTGGTCCCGGAAATTCATGTGAGCGGCGAACCCGAGCGCATCATTCGGTCGACCGAGGAAGCGGCGCTCTTCGTTCGCGAGTTGATCACGCAAAATCCGCGGCCCGACTGGGCGGCCGTTCTCGACCTGCTCGAATCCGCCCGCTCCGAAGACGACGCGAACACGGCCGGCGCCCGGGTGCGCGCTCTGCTCGAGTCCGAGCACCTCTTGGCGCACTGAACTGCGCTGGTGCGCCAGAATATTGTCAGGACGTCTGCCGCACCGCGCTCACGGCTTCCGCGGGGCGTCACGATGCGGGATCTGCTGTTCGCCCTGGTCGGTCAATGTCGGAAACTCCCCGGTATTCTCGACGGAGACGAGCGGTTCGCCGTCTTCCTCGCCTTCGAGGGCTTCCTTCGATTCCTTCAGCGGCACCGTGGTCGCCATCTGGCCGTCCTCGATGGCGATCAATTCGGTCGCCATGTCCCAGAACTCGGCCGATCGTCCTTCCGGCTTGCCGTATTCCTCCCAGAGCTCGTAAGCCTTCCGCTTGATGCGGTCCTCGCGCGCGTCGACCATTGCCGCCTCCTTCTGTTTTTCTCTTCTGTTTCTCTGTTCGCCCGTCGTGCCCTAGACGATTTCCGGCGGATTGCGGCCGCCGGAGCCTGATCCCGCAATGCCGCTGGCATTGCCTGTCGTCAGCTCCTGGAAAATCCGCAGGTTATTCTGAATGTGCCGGATGCCCGACACCGACTCGACGATGTCCTCCGCGCGCCTCCGATCGTAGCGACTGCCGACGGTGCCGGAGAGCGTGACCTCGCCATTCTGGACGTCGATCTCGATGTTCGTGGCATCGACCTCGGGATCTTCCAGCAGGCGTTCGTTGATGTCCTCGAGGATGCGGTCGTCCGATCGCTGGTAGCCGCGCGGGCCGCGCCCGCGATGACTGCGGCCGCTGCCGAAAATCGTGCTCTCCTCGCCCCGGTCGAACACCGGCCGGTCGTGCCGCGTGCTGCGTTCGTAATCGCGTTCGGACTGATCGGGTGTCGGCGGCCAGTAGTCGCGCGGGCGTTCGCCGCCGTAGCGGGCGTCGTCGCCCGGCCCGCGCGGGGCGCGTGCGGAGCGATCGCCGCCGTAACCGCCCCGATAGTAATTCTCGCCGTAGTCGACGTCCGACTCGCCCAGGCCCTCGTCCTGGCTGCTCGTCGTCCGGCTGCGGGCATAACCGGCCCAACGCGCGTGCTCGCCCGGTTCCGTGAGGCGATCCCGATCGTCTCGCGCACGCGCCGGGACGTTCGGCACGACCGGCGGACTCTCGGCGTGACGGCGCATCGGGCGAGCTCTTCCCTCGGCATTCTGCGCGCCACGGATGCTCGTCAGCGTGCCCGAACGATCCGGTTCAGAAGGCTCCGAGATCCTGCGCAGGACCTCTCCGGTGCCGGGCACGTTCTCGACTGCGAGATCGCCCAGGCTGACGATGCCGACGAGCTTCTTGCCGCGATCGACTACCGGCATGCGGCGGATCTGCAATTCCGCCATGTCGCGTTCGACGTGCTCCACGGGATCGTGCTCGAAGCACCAGCGCAGATCCTCGCTCATGATCTCGTGCACGCGGGTATTCTCCGGAGGGCCACCGGCCGCCGTGCAGCGGACCGTGATGTCGCGATCCGTGATCATCCCGACCAGTCGCCGGCCGTCGCAGACCGGCAGCGCGCCGACGTTGAGCTGATCCATCTTGCGCGCCGCCTCGCGCACGCTCGCGCGCGGCGAAATCACCATCACGTCGCGCGTCATCACGTCACCGACTCGCATGGCGCCTCTCCTCATCGATCCGAGCCGCCGGACCCCTCCCCGACCTCCGCGGCCAATCGCTCGAATTCGTCCTCGAGCGCGTTCAGGGTGGGCAGTCCGAGATCTTCGAGGGCGCGATGCACTTTCTGCGCCGGCTCGGACCGCAGATCGCGCTTGAAATTCACGACCACCTCCTGCGCCGAGCCGTAATGCCGGAAGCGTTCGCGCTCGCTGCGGGTCCTCCGCTGGACATCGGCAAGCTTGGCGCGTTTGCTCTCCGGATAGTCGCCCGGCTTGGCCCGGAGCACGGGATCGAATGCGCGCCGTTCGAGCCAGCCCACCAGTTTTTCTCTTGCACTCTCGACCATGGCGAAGCTCCGTTCGCCCCCGTCGCGTCGGTTGATGGATGGTCCTTGCTGTGCAATCGCAAACCCGGGCGCGCGGTTCCATGGCGCTTCGGCGCTCGAAACCTGAAGCATGCGCAGGCTAACAGCCGGGCTTACGCGAGAAGGGTTGCCGAAAAGCAGCCGCGACCGATTCGGGCCGGAGATCGCGTGGGGTCCCGAACAGGCACCAACAGAATGACCGCACCGCCGCCGCCTGCGCCGGGCGTCCCGTCTCGGTACTCATGTACGCAAGTCGATCTCGTCCGGCCGGCTGATGGTGACGTTCAGGTCTTTCACGAGACCGTTGGCGAGAGAATAGACCCAGCCGTGGACGCTGACGGGCTGGCCGCGCGCCCACGCGTCCTGCACGAAGACATCCGAGGCGACGTTCCGGACCTGTGCGACAACATTGAGTTCGCACAACCGATCCATGCGGGCGTGCCGATCCACAATGGCATCGAGCTCCGAGCGATGATGACGATAGACGTCGCGGATGGGATGCAGCCAGTGATCGACCAGCCCGCGCCGGTTTCCGTCCACCGCAGCATTGACGCCGCCGCATCCGTAATGACCGACGACCAGGATGTGCTTCACTTTCAGCACGTCGATCGCGAACTGCAGGACCGACAGATAGTTCGCGTCCTGGGGCGGCGCGAGATTGCCGACGTTGCGGTGAACGAACAGTTCCCCGGGATCGAGGCCGACGATTTCGTTGGCGGGAACCCGGCTGTCGGAGCAGCCGATCCAAAGATATTCGGGCGACTGCTGGCGGACGAGCCGGCTGAAGAAATCGGGGTCGGCGGCGACCTTCCCTTCGGCCCAGGCCTGATTGTTGCGCTTGAGATGACTGAGCATGCAACCGCCATAGCGGTAAGTTGCTGGCTCGACAAGTCCATACGCCCGGCACGGATACAGCTCATGCGTGCTGTCACGTCCGGTCAACGGGGTGCTGTCCGCAAATCGGCCGGACCGGCCGCCGACGCTCTCTCTATGCCGGACGGACGGGCCTGGAAACCGGCGGCCCGGGGCGCGATCGAGCGGCGCTCGGTACTCGGTGGGAACCAGTATCGGCCGGAACTCGGTGGTCTCGCGGGCCGGGCGCAACTCCGGCTGGCCACATTTCTGCTACCTACGCACCGGGAGGTAGTGGCCGCTGCTGTTCGGATGTCCGCTTTGGGTTCCCGTGCTGGGCGCCCCCCGGCTCCCGTGCGTTAGCCGCGTGTCTGCATTCCACGCCGCCGCGAGTCGTTTCATCCTATGTACCGTGCCGACTCGGGCCAAGACCTCCTGCGAGGATGTGCACATTCGTCGCATCATAAATAGACAAGCCTCGAATTCGCCGGCGGCTTCTCCCATCGGGGAGACGTCGGCCCCGGCCGGACCGTAGGCGTGCGTTGCTCAGGATGCGTCGCGCCGGTCGGCGACGAGCAGCGCGAGCGGCAGGGATGCCAGGATTCCTTCGAGATCAAGAGGTCGGTCCAACGGCGCCGCTGCGTGGCGGGCCAGAGCATTCGTCCACATCCGTTCGCGCAGGTCTCCAGGAAGGACGATGCGCGTGTCGCGCCAGATCGAGCCCGGAAGCGCCGGTGTCTCCTCGGACCTCGGCAGTCCCGCCGTCAGCCGCGCTGCGACACTGACGATGGCGCTATCGTCATGCACCCGCGCGAAGGCGAACAGATGCTCGGCGTGCTGCCCTTGCGTTTCGAGCGGGACATAAACGCCATGCGAGAACACTCGCGGCAGGCGCCGCCGGACCGCCAGAACGCGACGGATCAATTCCTGCTTGATGCGTCCGTCGGACCACGTCCGCGTCAGCCTATCGATCGGCTCGTGCTGCTGGAGTGAACGGCTTCTGGCATCCAAATCCACCGGCGCCCGATTGTCCGGATCGACCAGACTGAGATCCCAATACTCCGTCCCCTGATAGATGTCGGGCATTCCCGGGCTCGTCAGTTTCACGAGCGTCTGCGCAAGACCGTTGGCGGCGCCGGCGGGCCCGATGCGGCGGGCGAATTCGGCGATCTCCCCGAGCAGCCCCGACCGATCGGCGAACAGGCGCTTCACGTATTCCGCCGCCGCCGTCTCGTAGGGCGCGTTCGGATCCGTCCAACTGCTGGCCTGCTTGGCCTCCCGCAGCGCCTTGACCTGCCAGCGCACGATGCGCTCCACGAATTCATCGATCCGATCGTCCTTCGGGGACATATCGGGCGGCCAGGCTCCGACGATGGTCTGAAGCAGCATCGCGAGATCGGGGCCGCTCGGCGCAAGCGCCGCGCCGAGCTTGGTGCGAAGCGTGTCGCTTCGTGCGATCCAGCGGCGAAGCGCGTCGCCCCATGCGTCAGGCATCTCGCTCAAGACGGCGAGCCGTGCGGACACATCCTCCCCGCGCTTGTGGTCGTGCGTGGCGGTCGCCAGCATGGCGTTGGGAAACTGCGCGCGGCGCGCCTGCGCGCGGTCGTGCATGTCGGCCGGCGTGCACGCAAGACGGCCGGCGTCGAAACCGACATCATTACGCGAGAGCAATCGCCCGTAGCGATAAAAGGCCGTGTCCTCGACCGCCTTGGCGGACAATGGCGCACTCAGTTGCTGAAAGCGTGTGAGCGCGATCGACAGCGGCCCGAGGTCCTCAAGACCTGGCGCGTCGCCCGCGAGCCAACGGCCGAGTGTTTCGACGACAGGGCGATCACCCGGACGGCAGGAGCGCATCGCTCCCTCAATGGCCCGCGCCAGAAATGCCCGATCACTCGATGACGCCTGCCCCACGCACGAATAAACCCGATAGACGGGGAAATGGACCAGAACCTCGATGAGGACACGGCGGATGGCGGCACGGGTGAAATCGCGCGTGCACACTGAAGCCTGCGCCACATCCGTGAGCACGCTCGCTACCGCCTCGAGCTGGCCGGAAAAGCTCCACTCCAGAATCTGGCGGCGGCTTGCGCGTTCCTCGGGCGCGAACTCCGCGTGGCGTCCACCGACTTCCACCCACAGGCGGTTCAAGGACGCTTCGGCCGCGCCATCGTGGAGCAGTTGATTCACCTCGTCCATGAAGTCGTAGCCGGTCGTCCCGTCGGTCTGCCATGTATCGGGGAGATGTTCGTCCGTACCCAGAATCTTCTCGACCACGAGATACGGGTGAGCATCCGCGCCGTGGCCCCGGCGCGCGAGCGCGGCGAGCCGCGCGCGCAAGGTTCGGCAATACTCTCCAGGCCGGCTCAGTCCGTCGACGTGATCGACGCGGAAACCATCGATCAGCCCCTCTCCGACGAGCCGCAACAGCGTCGCATGGACCGCCTCGAAGACGCCTTCGTCTTCCATGCGCAACGCGACGAGATCGTTGATGTCGAAGAACCGCCGCCAGTTGATCGCGTCGCCCGCCGAGCGCCACCACGCGAGGCGATAGTTCTGCCGTTCGAGCAGCGTGTGCAGGCGCTCACGGCCATCGGGTCGGGCCGGATCGAATGCCGCAAGTGTCTGCCCGGCGATGTGCTCATGGTCATGCGGCGAGACCGGCAGACGATGGTCGAAATAACGAACGATGAATTCGTTCCGGTCGGCGTCGTGGTCGAGCTTGATCTCGCCCGCATCGAGCGCGTCTCCGTACGGACGGCCCAGAATGGGAAGCAGGACCTTCCCGCGCAGTGCGGCATCCTCCGGTTCCCAATCGATGTCGAAGAAGGAGGCGTAACGGCTCGCGCGTCCGAGCCTCAGAACGTCCGCCCACCAGGGATTATCCGTGCTCGCCGCCATGTGGTTGGGAACGATGTCGACGATCAGGCCCATCTGGCGCGCGCGCAGCGCGCGGACCAGTCGCCGCAATCCCTCCTCGTCGCCGAGCTCGGGATTGATCCGGGTCGGATCGATGACGTCGTAACCGTGCGGCGAGCCGGGACGCGCTGTCAGAATGGGGGACGCGTAGAGGTGGCTCACCCCGAGCGCATCGAAATACGGAACGAACGCGGCTGCGTCGTCGAACGTGAAGCCGCGATGGAATTGAAGCCGGACGGTCGCGCGCGGCACGCTCACGGCCGATCCCTTCGGGCAAGCGGCGCAAGGCGCATGCCGATCTCCGGGCTGTCGAGCGCTTGCGCTACGTCGACCTTGTATTTCCGACGCCAGTTCGGATGTTCGTCGATGGTGCCGGGCAGGTTCGGCTGCTCCTCGAGCGCGAGCGCGTCCTCGACCGGAAGCAGCGCGAAGCGGGAGGACGTGCGTGCAAGGAAACGTACGGCCGCATCCGCCGCGCGCGCGGTGTCGTCCGGCGCAGGCATCGGGTCGGCCGCGACCTCGGCCGCGCGGAAGGCCTGCCACAGCGCTTTTCTGTCCCTGTCGCGCACACGGCGTTCGGCTTTCTCGTCGACGAGACCGCACGCTGCGCGAACGGAAATGTCGCTGCCGTGCCACCAGCCGGCCACGGTCGGAAGGTCGTGCGTCGAGGTCATGGCCACCGCGTCCACGGACCAGGCGTTTGGCGGACGGAAGCGCGCGCCGTCGCGCTCGAACCAGAGAACGCGCATGCCGGATATACCGATGTCCGCAAGGCGCTCCCTGAAGCCGGCCGGGACCGTGCCAAGATCCTCGCCGATGACGATCGCCCGATGGCGATGCGATTCGAGCGCGGTGAGGCGGAGGAGATCATCGAGCGGGTAAGCCAGATAAGCGCCGTCCTGGGGCGCAGCCCCGTCGGGGATCACCCACAGGCGCATCAGGCCCATGGCATGGTCGATCCGAACGCCCCCGGCGCAGCGCATCGCCGCCCGCAACGTGGCCAGGAACGGTGCAAATCCCTCGGCTACGAGCGCGTGCGGCGAGAACGTGGTCAGCCCCCAGTCCTGGCCGCGCGTGTTGAAGAGATCGGGCGGCGCGCCGACATTGAGGCCGACCAGCATGTCCTGGGGCCGCGCCCAGGCGGAGCTGCCGCCGCTGTTCGTCCCAACCGCCACATCGGCGATCAGCCCAACCCGCATGCCGGATTGCCGCGCGCGGCGTTGCGCGGCGGCGAGCGCGTGTTCGGCGATCCATTGAAGGAAGCAGTGGAACAGGATCTCGTCCGCGTGGGCTTGCGCGAACTGCCTCAATTCACCGCTCGCACGATCGCGCCACGCGGCCGGCCAGTTCGGCCAGTAGCCGTCGGCGGGATCTTCGGCGAGACGCTTGGCATGCACGGCTTCGAACAAGGCGTGCTCCTGCAGCGGCGCGCCGCCTTCCGCCACGAATGCCGCAAAATCGGCGCCGCGCGGAGCGGATCGGTCAGCCAGTTCGGCTTTTGCATCCTCGAACAGTCGCCGCAACAGCACGAGCTTGGCGTGGGCCGCACGCGGCCAATCGACCTGCGGCATGCGCTCGAGCGCGCGCATGTCCTCGGCAAGTCCGCAATCTTCGATCGCCCTCGCGACATGATCGCTCCCGAACACGCAGGCGGGATCGGCGTAGAGCGGGCTGTGGAACAGCCGGTTCGATGGCGAGTACGGGCTGAAAAGCTTCGGGTCTGCGCTGAACAACGCATGCGTCGGGCTGAGCGCGACGGCATCCGCGCCGTGACGTGCGGCGGATGCGGCAAGCCGGGCGACAGCTTCGGTGTCACCGATGCCGCCGCACCCCGGACGCGGCAGGCCATAGACCTGAACGGCGAGTCCCCAGATGCGCGCGTCGGGTGCGAGATCGCTGATTCCGTAGCATCGCGGCGGAGCGACCGCGACGGTCGCGGTCTCATCGCCGCATTCCAGCGTGTAGTAGCCCGGCTGCCGCGGTGCGGTGACTGCGCAGCCACCCTGCGATCGTGCCGGCGCCGGTTCGCAGGCACGTCCGCCCTCGTCGATCAGGCGAACGCGCGAGGGCGATGTCCCATCGGGCAATGAAATCGGCGCGCCGACCACGGCGGTGAGGAGCTTCGGCAAGTGGTCGCCGCGGACATCGAGCGCGCGACGGCTCTCCTGCAGGTCCGCGCGGCTGTCGCACGGAAGGCCGAGCGCGGCCAGGATACGCCGCAGCACGTCGACCGATACGCGGCGGCGCTTGTCGGCATAATCGATCCATTCCACCGAGATGCCGGCGCGTGACGCGAGCTCGCGCACGTCCGCATCGGTCATGAGGCGGACTCCAGGAAGGCGACCGTCGAATACGGCGTGAGGCGGCCGGCGCGCGCCGCGCGTTCGGCCTCCGGGCTGCCAGCATAGAGCACCCGTCCCGCTTGCGGAGACCCGTCCGCCGGCTCGGCCGCAAGATTGCTCAGCAGGACGAGTTGCATGCCGTCGCCCATACGCCAGCGCGCCACGACCGCCGCCGGCCCGCACGCATGCGCCTCGAGCGCGCGACAGCCCAGCAGTCGCGGCACGATCTCGGACCGCCGGATCGCGAGCAGCCGCCGGTAGAGCTGCGCGCGCGCGGCGCCCAGTTCGGGTTCGGCCACCGGCTTCGATCGCTCGAAGGTCGCCGGGTCGTTGGGATCCGGAATGGCGGCGAGCCGCTGCGCGTCCGAGAAGCCGCCGAAACCCGCGAATTCGCGCCGCCGCCCCTCGCGCACCGCCTTCGCGAGCTCCTCGTTGTGATCGGTGAAGAACAGGAACGGCGAACGGCTCGCGTCTTCCTCGCCCATGAACAGCAACGGCACCTGCGGGCAGAGCAGTTGCAGCGCGATAGCGGCCTCGAGCGCGGCCGGCTCCGCGAGCATCGTCAGGCGCTCACCGAAGGCGCGATTCCCGATCTGGTCGTGGTTCTGCAGGAACAACACGAACGCCGTCGGCGGCAGATACGCGCTCGGCGTGCCGCGCGGCTTGCCGTCCCGATAAGAAGAGGGTTCGCCCTGGTAAACGAAGCCTTCCGCGAGACAGCGTGCCAGGCGCTCGGCAGGCCGGTCCGCATAGTCCGCGTAGTAGCCTTCGCGCTCGCCGGTGAGCAGAACGTGCAAGACGTGATGTCCGTCGTCGTTCCATTGCGCGTCGAAATCGCCCGCAAGGTGGCTCGCCGCGTTGTGGTCGTTCTCGAGGATCAGATGGACGTGCCGTCCCGGCTCGATCGTGGCACGGACCTCGCGCGCCATGTCGTCGAGCCAGTCCGATTCCGTGATCGCGTGGACAGCGTCGAACCGCAGGCCGTCGAAGCGAAACTCCATGATCCAATAGAGTGCGTTCTCGAGGAAGAAGCGCCGCACCTCCGGTTGGCGAAAATCGATCGCAGGCCCCCAGGGCGTCGACACGTCGGAGCGGAACATCGGCGGCGCGCAGAGCGGCAGATAATTCCCGTCCGGGCCGAAGTGGTTGTAGACCACGTCGAGGAAGACCATCATTCCGTGGCCGTGCGCGGCGTCGATCAGGGCCTTGAGATCGTCCGGCGTTCCGTAGCTGCTCTCCGGCGCGAACGGCAGCACGCCGTCGTAGCCCCAGTTGCGCGCGCCGGGAAATTCCGCCACCGGCATCAACTCGATCGCGGAGATGCCGAGATCCGCAAGCCGCGCCAGCTCGGCGGCGACCCCGCGATAACCGCCGAGCAGGCCGGCGTGGAGCTCGTAGATGACGGCCTCCGGCCACGGCCGCCCGCGCCAGCCGGACGTCTTCCACGGATAGCCGTCGGGCTGCGTCACGACGCTCCAGCCGTGCACGTCCTGCGCCTGTCGGCGTGACGCCGGATCGGGAACAACCGTCCCATCCCGCAGCCGGAAGACATAGCGTGTTCCCGGTCCGCATACGGCCTCCGCCTCGAACCATCCGTCACGCGGCGACATCGGCAAAGGCTGCGTCCCTTCGAGCAGCAGAGAGACCGATGTCTGTGCCGGCGCCCACAGACGGAAACGCGTCCGTCCCGCACCGGCTGCGATCGGTCCGAAGGAATATGCAAACGCGCCCGAGCTCACGATTCCGGGTCCTTACAGCCGTGCGTGGAGAAGGACGGTACTGTGGGCCATGACGTCGACCTTGCGGTCGATCACGTCACAGTCGGGCGCCTGCGGCCGTGCGCTGTCGAGCAGGACACGGCCGACCGCGAGCGGCGGCGGCAACAGGAAGACGCGGTCTTCCGGGGTCGGGTTGAGAAAGAGCGCGACCACCGAGACCGTGCCGTCGGCGTTTTTGACGGCGCGGCGCAGGACCATCAGCTTGTGCTCGGGGTTCTTCCAGGACTCCTCCGGAACGCCCTCCCCCTTCTCGTTGAACCATCCGATGTCGGAAAGCCCCGGCGCCACCTCGTAACGCCCGTGAGGAAAATAGGTCGAACGCAGGGCTTCGTGCTGCTTGCGGATGGACACGAGCTTGGCGACGAAGTCGGACAGCGCCTTTCCGTGCGGCGCATCGAGCAGCGTCCAGTCGATCCACGAAATGTCGTTGTCCTGGCAATAGGCGTTGTTGTTGCCGCGCTGCGTGCGCCCGAATTCGTCGCCGGCGAGCAGCATGGGCGTGCCGAGCGCGAACATGACGGTCGCGAGCATCGCCCGCTGCACGCGGCCACGCTTCTCCAGGATGGCTTCATCCTCGGTCGGCCCCTCGGCGCCCCAATTGGCCGAGAAGTTCTCGCCGTGGCCGTCGTTGTTGTCCTCGCCGTTCGCTTCGTTGTGGCGCTGCGCGTAGCTGACGACATCGGCGAGCGTGAATCCGTCGTGCGAGGCGACATAGTTGATCGAGGCCCACGGGCGCCGCCCGTTGTGGTCGAAGAGGTCGCCCGAGCCGACCAGACGGCCGGCGAACTCCGGCCGTTGTCCCGGATCGCCGCGCCAGAACCGCCGCGTGCAGTCGCGAAACCGGTCGTTCCATTCCGAGAAGCCCGGCGGATGATGTCCGAGCTGGTATCCGCCCGGCCCGACGTCCCACGGCTCGGAGATCAGCTTGACGCGGCTGAGCACCGGGTCCTGCCGCACCGCATCGAAGAAACCGGCGCCGGGATCGAAGCCGTATGGCTCGCGGCCGAGCGTCACGCCGAGATCGAAGCGGAAGCCGTCGACGTGGAACGACGTCACCCAGTAGCGCAACGAGTCCATCACCATCTGCAGCACGCGCGGATGGGACAGGTTCAGGGTGTTCCCGGTGCCGGTGTCGTTGACGCAATGGCGCGGATTATCCTGGACCAGCCGGTAGTAGCTGGCGTTGTCGAGACCGCGGAAGCACAAGGTCGGTCCGAGCTCGTTGCCTTCGGCGGTGTGATTGTAGACGACGTCGAGGATCACCTCGATCCCCGCGGCATGGAGCCGCCGCACCGCGACGCGCATTTCGTTGCGCGCGTTCTCCGACAGATAGCGCGGCTCGATGGCGAAGAAGCCGATCGTGTTGTAACCCCAGTAGTTACGCAGTCCCTTTTCCACGAGGTGCCGGTCCTGCACGAAGGCGTGAATGGGCAGCAGCTCGATCGCGGTGACGCCGATGCGGCGCAAATGGTCGATCACCCGCTGGTTGGCCAGGGCCGCGAACGTACCCCGCTCGTTCGGGCGGATGTCGTCGCGCAGCATGGTGAGGCCGCGCAGATGCGCCTCGTAGATCACGGTGTCTGACCAGGGCACGGCGGGCGGACGATCATCGCCCCAATTGAAGACGTCATCGGCGACGACGGCCTTGAGCATGCCGGGCCCGCTGTCGCGGCGATCGAGGGAGAGATCGCCGCGCGGCGAATTCACCCGGTACCCGAACAGCGCGTCCGACCATCGCAGACTGCCGGTGATGTGGTGCGCATAAGGATCGAGCAGGAGCTTGTGCGGATTGAACCGATGGCCTGCTTGCGGGTTGTAGGGCCCGAACACCCGGTATCCGTAGATGAGCCCGGCATGCGCGTCGGGCAGATAGCCGTGCCACACCTCGTCGGTGCATTCCGGCAACGTGAGCCGCGCGATCTCGCGTCGTCCGGACGGATCGAATACGCAGAGATCGACACGCTCGGCATTGGCCGAGAACACCGCGAAATTCGTGCCGAGCCCATCCCAGGTCGCCCCGAGCGGATGGGGCGCCCCAGAGCTCAGTCGTGTTGCCAGCGCGGGCATCTCAGCGCTCCCGCCGCAGGAAGATGGTCGACAGCGGCGGCAAGGTGAGCTCGAGCGACTGCGCATGGCCGTGCGACGCGATCTCTGTCGTCTGCACGCCGCCGCCGTTTCCGATGTTCGATCCACCGTAGAAACCGGAGTCGCTGTTGAACACCTCGCGCCACACTCCGGCCTTGGGCACGCCGATCCGATAGCCGTATCGCGGCACCGGGGTCATGTTGCAGACGACGAGCACGGGCGCCGCGCGGTCCCTTGCGAACCGCAGGAAAGCGAATACGGAGTTCGCCCGATCGTCGCCGATGACCCACTGAAAGCCCCGCGGATCGGCATCGAGCTCGTGCAATGCGGGCTCCGCCACGTACAGCCGGTTGAGGTCGCGCACCGCGCGCTGCACGCCCGCATGCCGATCGTCGTCGAGCAGATGCCAATCGAGCTCGCGATCGTGATTCCACTCGCGCTCCTGCGCGAATTCGCCGCCCATGAACAGCAGCTTCTTGCCCGGATGCCCCCACATGAAACCGAAATACGCACGCAGATTGGCGAAGCGCTGCCAGGGGTCGCCCGGCATCTTGCCGATCAGCGAGCCTTTGCCGTGCACGACCTCGTCATGGGAGAGCGGCAGGATGAAATTCTCCGAGAATGCGTAGAGCAGCCCGAAGGTGAGGTCGTCGTGATGATGCTGGCGATAGATCGGATCCTTCGACATGTAACGCAGGGTGTCGTGCATCCACCCCATGTTCCACTTGTAGGAGAACCCCAAGCCGCCGGCCGACACCGGCCGGCTCACGCCGGGCCACGCGGTCGATTCCTCCGCGACCATGATCGCGCCGGGCGCGCGTTCCGCCACCACCTCGTTCAGGTGGCGGAGGAACCCGATCGCCTCGAGGTTTTCGCGCCCGCCATGCACGTTCGGGATCCATTCGCCCGGCGCACGGCTGTAGTCGCGATAGAGCATCGAGGCGACCGCGTCGACGCGCAGGCCGTCGACGTGGAAGTGACGCAGGAAATAAAGCGCGCTCGCGATCAGGAAGCCCTGAACCTCGCGGCGCCCGAAATTGTAGATGTACGTGTTCCAGTCCTGGTGGAAGCCTTCGCGCGGATCGAGGTACTCGTAGAGCGCGGTGCCGTCGAACCGTGCCAATCCGTAAGGGTCGGTTGGGAAATGCGCCGGCACCCAGTCGAGGATCAGGCCGATGCCGGCGGCGTGCAGCGCATCGCAGAAACGTGCGAGTCCGTCGGGCGGGCCGTAGCGCGCGCTCGGCGCAAAAAGACTGAGCGGCTGATAGCCCCAGGAGCCGCCGAACGGATATTCGGTGACGGGCAGCAACTCGACATGGGTAAACCCCAGTTCGGCGACGTAGGGCAGCAGACGCTCGATCGCCATGTCCCAGGTCGATAGCGCCGACGCGCGTTCGCCTCCGCGGTACCAGGACCCCAGGTGGACCTCGTAGATGCTCATGGGCGCGCCGACGGCTTGGTGCGTCCCACGCTGCTCCATCCAGGCGTGATCGCGCCAACGAAACCGCTGCAGATCGGGCACGATCGACGCCGTGCGCGGTGGCGGCTCGGTCTGCCGCGCCACCGGATCGGCCTTCCAGGGAAGCGCACGTCCGCTCGCGTCGAGGATGTCGTACTTGTAGTGCGATCCCGGCGCGACGCGCGGCAGGAAGAGCTCCCAGACCCCCGCCCCGTGCCGCACCCGCATCGGATGACGGCGACGATCCCACGAATTGAAATCGCCGACGACCGCAACACGGCGCGCGTTCGGCGCCCAGACGGCGAAACGAACGCCGTGCACGCCGTCGATCGTCGTGAGCTGCGCCCCGAGCGTGCCGGCCAGCTCGAAATTACGTCCCTCGTTGAAGAGATAGATGTCCATGTCACCGAGCAGCAGACCGAAGCTGTACGGGTCTTCGGTTTCCTGGACCGAGTCGGGCCAGCGAATGCGCAGCAGATAGGGCGAGAGATCGGGGACGAGGTTCTCGAACAGGCCGTCGACCTGAGACCGCTCGAGCGCGGCGAGAACCGCTCCGTCGTGGCGCCGCAGCACCTCGACGTGCTCTGCGCCCGGCAGAAACACGCGGACCACGTGCCCTTCCGCCGTGTCGTGCGCCCCGAGGACCGCGAACGGATCCCCATGAGTGCCCGCTGCGAGCGCGTGCGCGATCTCGCGATCGAGTTGCCAGGATCGCACCAGGCTATCGTGCGCCATGCGCCTCTCCGGGCACGAGCTCGACGATGCGCTTCGCAAGGCTCAGCAGCCCCGCGAGCGGCACGCCGATCCAATTGGGCCGATTGCTCGCCTCGTAGGCGAATTCGTACGCGGCCTTTTCGATGAGAAAGAGATCGAGCAAGTCCGCCTCGGCCGGCGCCACAAGGGCGCCGGTCGCGTCACGATAGCCCTGCAGGAAGGCCTCGGACACGCGCGTGCGGAAAGGCCCGATGAGCTGGTCGCGCTGCGATTCCGTGGCGGGTCCCGCCCCGAAACCCCTGCGATCGATGAGGGCGGCGGCGACGTAATCGATCGATCGCAGCAGCCCGGCGACATCGCGCAACGGGCTGGTCTTCGCGCGCCGCTCGTTCAAGGGGCGCGCGGGTTCGCCCTCGAAATCGATCAGATAGGCATCCCCGCTCGCGACCAGCACCTGCCCGAGATGAAAATCGCCATGGATCCGGGTCATCACCGATCCTTGTCCGGAGCGTGCAAGCCGGCGCACCGCGGCGGTCAGCGGCTTGCGCAGGCGCGCGAGTTCGGCGGCGCGTTGCCCGTCCTCCTCGCGCTCCCACTGACGCCGCTCCGCCAATGCCCCAAACACCGCCTCCAAACGATGCTGGGCATCGCGCCCCCAATTGGCGGCGTCCTTCGCGGTTGCGACTTGCGGAGCGAACGCCTTATCGCTGGTCGGCTGCGCAAGCACCATGTGCATCTCTCCGAGGCGGCGGCCGATCATCGCGGCGAAGGCCTCGCAGTCGACCAGCAGGTCGGCCTGAGACTCGATCTGGCTGTCCTGCGTCGGCAGCGCCTCGACGGCACGCGTGAGATGGTCGAGCATCCATGACCACGCATCGCCCTGGTTGCGAACGAAGGCCTGCGCCACGCCGAGCACGTGGTGCGTGCCGTCTGCGGCGATACGGACGATTTCGCCGAAGAGTTGCGGCGCATGGGTGAAGCCATGGGCCGTGAGATAGCGGCCCATCTCGGCCTCGGGATGCTCGCCGGCGGCGATGCGTCGAAACAGCTTGAGCACCACCGCATCCCCGACGATGAGCGAACTGTTCGACTGTTCCGCCGAAATCCATCCCACCTCCGCATCGGGTGGCACGCGAAGCGGGTCCCGCCCCGCCTCCGTCGCGATGAAGCACAACAGCCCGTCCGCGCCCTGGACACGCGTCTCCGCGGCGAGCGCCGCGACGATCCCGCGCGCGAAGCTCGGAAGCGCGAATGCATCGGTCAGCAAGCCGATGCGCCGGCCGCGCCGCACGCGCGCGAGCGCCAGTTGTCCCGGCAGGGCCGCGCTCGCCTCGTCCTCCCAGACCACCGCCAGCGGCAAGAGCCAGCGTGAATTGCCGCGGCTCGTTTTCGCCTCGATCTCCGCAAACAGAATTTCCCGATCGCCACCCGGCACCGGCATCAGATTGCAGAGCCGCGTCGCCTCGATCCGGGCGTCCTTGGCGCCGAACCAGCGCCGCTTCTGCAGGTACTGCGGGAGCGCATCACCCTCGAGCAGCGGCCGCGCGGCCATGAGCGCATCCGACAGGCGATCACGAACGACCACGGTCACGTACTCCGGCAAGGGTTCGGGCGCCGGCGTATGCCAGGACGGCGCCTCGCTCGCGCTGCCGAGAACGAACCAGTAGAAGCCGTAGGGCGGCAGCGTGAGCAGATAGGTGAGCTGCCCGATCGGCGGGAACAGGGTCCCGGCGTTCAGTTCCACCGGCGCACAACCGGCGAAATGCGACAGGTCGAGCTCGACCGCCTGCGGGCTGTGGGCGACGTTCGCCACGCACAGGATCGTGTCGCCGCGATACTGGCGGAGATAGGCAAGGACCTTGCGGTTCTTCGGGTAGAGGAACGTCAGCGAGCCGCGCCCGAACGCGGCGTGCCGCCGCCGCACTGCCAGCATGCGCCGCATCCAGTTGAGCAGCGAGTGGGGATCGCGGCTCTGCGCCTCGACATTGACGGCTTCGTAGCCGTAGAGCGGATCCATGATGGCGGGCAACACGAGCGCCGCCGGATCGGCGCGCGAGAACCCGCCGTTGCGGTCGGGCGACCACTGCATCGGCGTACGCACGCCGTCGCGGTCGCCAAGATGGATGTTGTCGCCCATGCCGATTTCATCGCCGTAATAGATGACCGGCGTCCCCGGCATTGACAGGAGCAGGCTGTTCATCAACTCGATGCGGCGCCGGTCGCGCTCGAGCAGCGGCGCGAGGCGCCGGCGGATGCCAAGATTGAGGCGCGCACGGCGATCCGCCGCATAGGTCTGCCACAGATAATCACGCTCGCTGTCGGTCACCATTTCGAGCGTCAGCTCGTCGTGATTGCGCAGGAAGACGGCCCACTGGCAGTTCTCCGGAATGGCCGGCGTCTGCCGCATGATGTCGGTGATCGGGAAGCGGTCTTCGCGGGCGATCGCCATGTACATCCGCGGCATGAGCGGAAAATGGAACGCCATGTGGCATTCGTCGCCGTCTCCGAAATATTCCTTGGTGTCCTCCGGCCATTGATTGGCTTCGGCCAGCAACAGCCGGCCGGGAAACGAGCGGTCGATCTCGGCGCGGAAGTGCTTCAGGATGGCGTGCGTCTCCGGGAGGTTCTCGTTGTTGGTCCCTTCGCGCTCGATCAGATACGGAACCGCATCGAGCCGCAGGCCGTCGACGCCCATGCGCAGCCAGAACCGCATGATCCCCATCACGGCCTTGAGCACCTGGGGGTTGTCGTAATTGAGATCCGGCTGGTGCGAGTAGAACCGGTGCCAGTAATAGGCGCCGGCGACCGGATCCCAGCTCCAGTTCGAGCGCTCCGTGTCGAGAAAGATGATCCGGGTGCCGGCGTATTTCTGGTCGTTGTCCGACCAGACGTAGAAATTGCGCCAGGACGAATTCGGCTTGGCCCGGCGCGCACGATGGAACCAGACGTGCTGGTCCGAGGTGTGGTTGACGACGAGCTCGGTGATGACCCGGATGCCGCGCGCATGCGCTTCGTGCACGAAGCGCCTGAAGTCGGCCAGCGTCCCGTAATCGGGATGGACCGCGCGGTATTCGCTGATGTCGTAGCCGTCGTCCAATCGGGGCGACGGATAGAACGGCAGCAGCCAGACGGCGTTCACCCCGAGTTCGGCGATGTAGTCGAGCCTGGAAATGAGGCCCGGGAAATCGCCGATCCCGTCGTTGTTGGAATCGCAGAACGACTTGACGTGCAACTGGTAGATGATCGCGTCCTTGTACCAGAGCAGGTCCTCGGTCGGGTTCGCAATGGCGGGGGTCTGAGCGTCCATCGCTAGGCCCCCGGCAGCGGCGAGAGCCGCCAGATCGCATAGGGAAGCTCGGCCGGATCGAGCACGACCCGCTGCAGCTTGCCGCTCCACACGAAGCTGTGGTCGCGCACGAGGTCCTCGACCGCAATCGATCCGCTGTCCGGCAAGCCCCAATGCCACAGCGGCACCTCGATCGCCGCGTCCTGCACGCGGTGCGGATCGAGGCTGATCGCGGCCAGCACCATGTCGCGCGCGCCGGGCTCGGCCTTGCCGAAATAGAGCACCTGATCGTTGAAGGCGTTGTAGAAGCGCAGGTTCAAATGGGTCTGCAGCGCCGGATTGGTCCTGCGAATCCGGTTAAGCTTGGCGATCTCAGACGTGATGTTGCCCGGCGCGCTGCGGTCGCGGACGCGGATCTCGTATTTCTCCGAATCGAGATACTCCTCACGGCCGGGAAGCGGCGCGGATTCGCAGAGCTCGAAACCCGAATACATGCCCCACAGGCCCGACAGCGTCGCCGCCAGCGCCGCCCGAATGAGAAATCCCGGCCGTCCGGACGTCTGGAGGAAGTAGGGATTGATGTCCGGCGTGTTCACGAAGAAATGCGGACGGAAATAGTCTTTCACGTCCGTCGTCGTCAGCTCGACCAGATAATCGGTCAGTTCCTGCTTGGTGTTGCGCCAGGTGAAGTAGGTGTACGACTGCGAGAAGCCCGTCTTGGCCAGCCGGTACATCATCTTCGGCCGGGTGAAGGCTTCGGACAGGAAGATCACGTCCGGATGGTGGGAGCGCACGTCGGCGATCAACCACTCCCAGAACGGCAAGGGCTTGGTGTGCGGATTGTCGACCCGAAACGTCCGCACGCCTTCGCCGATCCAGTAGAGCACGACATCGCGCAGCGCGACCCAGAGGTCGGGGATCGCGCCGTCGGCATAGAAGTCGACGTTGACGATGTCCTCGTATTTCTTCGGCGGGTTCTCGGCAAAGCGGATCGACCCGTCGGGACGCCAGCGGAACCAGCCCGGGTGCGCAGTGAGCCACGGATGGTCGGGCGCGCACTGAATGGCGAAGTCGAGGGCGATCTCGAGTCCGTGCTCGGCCGCGGCATCACGCAGGCGGCGGAAATCCTCGATCGTTCCGAGGCACGGGTGAATGGCGTCATGGCCGCCCTCGCGGCTGCCGATCGCATACGGGCTGCCGAGATCGCCAGGCTGCGCGTGCAGGTTGTTGTTGCGCCCCTTGCGGTTGATGCGACCGATCGGGTGGATCGGCGGGAAATAAAGCACGTCGAAGCCCATGTCGCGGATCTGCGGAAGCTGGGCGACGACGTCCGCAAAGGTGCCGTGGCGGCTGGGGTCGTTGGTCGCCGAGCGGGGAAAGAGCTCGTACCAGCTCGCGAACCTCGCCTGCGGCCGTTCGACCTCGATCGCCAGGACGGGCCTGCGACGGCAACGGAAATGCCGCGGGCTGCAAGCCGCCACTGCCTCGCGCAGTCCGGCCCCCAGCAGAATATCGATGCTCGCGCCGACGTCCGCGTCGGTGAGCGCGCCGACCGCATCCCGCAACACCGCGGCCGCCGCACCGCGCGCCCGCGCCTGCATCCGGGTGAGCAGCGCCCGCCCCTCGGCAATCTCCAGAGCCACGTCGGCGCCGGCCTTGCGCTTGATTTCGAGGTCGCGGCAGAAAGTGGCGTATTCGTCCCACCAGGCCTCGATCGTGAACACGTAGCGGCCGATCCGATCCGGCGTGATGTCCGTCCGCCAGCGATCATTGCTGGCGAACTGCATGCGCTGTGCGCGCCAGTCCTTCTCATCGGCCGCTTTCCACAGAAGCTCGACAGCGAGCACTTCATGCCCATCGGTGAAGACATCGGCCTCGATCGCGATCGTCTCGCCGACGACGCGCTTCGCTGGAAAGCGGCCGCCATCGACGGCCGGCGTAATGGACTCGATAGCAATGCGCGGCAGCGTCCGCGCCGCCTTGCCGGCCGTGATCTCCATCGGAGCGCTCACGTGCGTGCTCCGTCGCAGCCGCACGACCCGCACCTCGCTCGCCGCGAGCGCCGCAGCGGGTTCGCACACGCCTTCCAGGGGTTCCGGCTGGCCGAAGCCTGCACCGGCGGAAGGCGGCAGCGGATCGAGACCGAGGGGGAGCGGGTTCGGCCGCGGCTCGGTATTGACGAGCACGACAATCGGCTTGCAGGCGTGGCGCGCGTCCGGATGGTCGGAACGCAGCAGCGCCGTAACCGAACCATCGACCGGCGCCAGCGATCGCATCTCTCCGGCGAGCCGCAAACATGCGAGCCGCGCGCACAATTCGTTCGCGGCCGTGACTGGCGCGGTGAGATCCGGGCCGGTCGCTTCCGCTTCGGCCAGGTCATCCGGTGTCGTTCGGTGTGAATCCATGTCCTGCACGGACGCGAACTCGAAGCCCATGGGGATGAGCAGCCCGCTGCCGGTCGTGGCGGCTAGCCGAAGCATGTGCGGATACAACGCCTGGAGGTCGACGGTTGGACCGAACCGCCTTGCCAATCGGGGACCGAAGGGAGCTTCCGGGCACGCCACGACGGAACCAATCTGGCGCAGCAATTCGTGTTCTTCAACGAACCAGGTCGCGCGCTCGTTCCACCATGCGAGCGAAGAAAACGCGGCGTCGAATCCGATCCCGCGCAGGGTCGCGCTCGTCGACCACGCCAGCCCGGGCGTCCACGCGAGAAATCGGCAATCGGGATGGTCGCGCCGCACGCCTTGGATGATGTCGCGCCACAGCGGTGGCGGGACGTGCTGCGGATCAGTGCAGCGGAATCCCGCAACGCCGGCGCGCGCCAGCCGTCCGAGCCGCTCCGTCCACCAGTCCGCGAGCTCACGGCCGGCAGCCGGATTGTCGAACCGGGCGGAAGCCACACCGGGCCGCGGCAATTCCGAACGTGGATCGATGCGAACGCGTTCC
Organism: uncultured Hyphomicrobiales bacterium; assembly: GCA_964449645.1. Lineage (GTDB taxonomy): Bacteria > Pseudomonadota > Alphaproteobacteria > Rhizobiales > Xanthobacteraceae > CAYVBN01. Next base: position 6,670 of record CAYVBN010000264.1, on the reverse strand, counting down.
GGGCCCGGCAGGAACCAATGCGGCGCCGCGGTGACCAGACTGCAGTCGGCGGCGGCGCGTCCGAGCACAACGTCGAGAATCAGTTTCAGACCGAACCGATCGCAGGTCTTCGCAAGCTCGCGGATGACGTCGTCCGCTGCGCCGGTTGCGTGCAGCGCCGGATGGACACGGTCGAAATCCGAGGTGACGAAAATGTCGCCGTCGCTTCCCGGCGCGAACAGCGGCGCGCACCCGAGATGATCGAACCCCATCTCGCTGCATCGCATCAGATGACGCGTCCATTCCGGGATCGGGCCCGCCATCAACGGATGCAGATAATAAATGCGCGGCGCGAACGCCTCTCTGGACCGGTCCATTGCGCTCGTCTGAACCGCCAGGAGAAAGTCGAACGGCGGAAATCCCTCTCTTTCGAAAACGCGTCCGGAGGAGGAGGGTTCCCGGGTAATGATCCGCGTACCCGACCAACGATCGAACACAAACCGAGCCTGAACTCACAAGCGCGATCATGGGTTCGCGGGCGCGGCGCTTCGGTGCTTAGCTACCACGCCTCCCGCCGCCGATCCCGCGCCGCGAGCCAAATGCAATGCTGCGCGTGTCTCCGGTCCCGCTGGTCAGCCGACCGGCCCGCGCGTGCTGCCCGGTCTGCTGGTGACCGGAAGGGTCACGCCCCAGGTGTCCAGCCATTGCCGGAAGCGCGCGACCGCGCGCGCACGCGCATCGTCCGTGTGTGCACGCTCGAGGGCGTGGAGAACTTCATCGCGGTCATCGACGCCGGGCCTCATCTCGTGGTCGCGCAGCAACGCGATCGCCTCTGCAGCATTGCGGATGAGGCGGCCGTCCGGCAGCTCGATCGCCGGATCCAATGCGAATTCCTTGGATGGTTTCATGCCGACGCAACGCCGCCGGCCGGCGCCGGTTCCGGCGCATGCGCGCAATGGCAAGCACGATGAGGGCAAGCACGATGGCAGGAGCGCGTTTCCGCCGGTACGACACCGGCCCCGGACGGCATCGGCGATAGCGACGCCGGCCCCCGGCCGCGACGGATTGCCCGCAAAGCAAGCACCGCGAGGCGCGCAAATCGGCTTGTTAATTTTGGGACTTTGTCCCAATATTTTTACAATCGTTCAGCAACGGAACAGTACGCCGCAGGGTGGGGACTATGGGAGTTGGACGGCTCGTCTCTGTCGCGACCGCGCTGTTGTGGTTCTGGGCCTCGCTTCCTGCCTTCGCCGCCGACACGCTGAAGCTCGCCGTCGGCGCGCCGAACAATTGGGACACCTGCATTCCGGAGATCGGCAAGCGAGCCGGCATCTTCGACAAGCATGGGTTGGCGCTCGACATTCTCTATACGCAAGGCGGCGGCGAGACTCTCCAGGCGGTGATTTCCGGGAGCGTCGACATCGGGATCGCGGCCGGCGCGCAGGCCGTCATGGGCGCCTTCGCGAAAGGCGCACCGGTGCGGATCATCGCAGGCGGGACGACCGGCGCCGGCGATCTCTATTGGTACGTTCCGGCGTCGTCCCCGATCAGGTCGTTCCAGGACACCAACGGCAAAACCGCCGGCTATTCCACGACCGGCGCCTCGACCCATATCGCGCTCCTCGCCCTCATCAAGCATTTCGGCACCACGACCAAACCGGTTGCGACGGGGGCGAGCGCCGTCACCTTCACCCAGGCCATGTCCGGGCAGATCGACGTCGGCTGGGCTTCGCCGCCCTTCGGCCTCCAGGCCCTGAAAGATGGCAAGATCCGCATCATCGCGCGCGGCAACGACGCGCCCTCGATGCGCGACCAGACCGTGCGCGTCCACATCGCCAATGCCACGGTGATCTCGCAGCGGCGTGACGTGCTGCAGCGGTTCATGGACGCCTATCGGGAGAGCTACGAGTTTCTCTACTCCGACCCGCGCGGCGTGAAGCTCTACTCGACGTACAGCAAGGTTCCGGAAGATCTCGCCATCCAGATCCGCGACGAGTTCATGCCGAAGCGCGTCCTGTCGCCGGACAAGGTCTCCGGGATCGACGCGATGACGCAGGATGCCGTCGCCTTCAAGACGCTCTCCGCCCCGCTCACCCGCGACCAGCTTTCGGAGCTGATCCAGATTCCGCCACCGCATTGAAGGCAATCGGAAACCGCGACCCGGCTCCAGCCTACGGCCGCACGATCGATCAACACGATCGATCAAGAAACCAGGGAGGATCTCACATCATGCTCGACACCAGGAGGCTCCGCGCCGGTCTTGCCGCGCTGCTTTTCGCCATCCTGCCGGCGACCGCGTTCGCGCAAAGCTATCCCAACAAGCCGGTCCGGCTCGTCATTCCGTATAATCCGGGCGGCATCGTGGATTACGTCGGCCGCGTCATGGCCAACTATCTGGGCAAGGAGCTCGGCCAGACGGTGGTCGCGGAAAACAGGCCGGGCGCCGGCGGCATCGTCGGCACCGACGTGGTGGCACGCGAGAAACCCGACGGCTACACGCTGCTGATCATGGATCCTGCGATCGTCATCAACCCGACGCTGCAGAAGAGCGTTCCATACGACATCTTCAAGCAGCTCGAAGCCGTCTCCGTCATCAGCTCGTCGCCGGAAGTCCTGGTCGTCTCGCCCAAGCTGAACGTGAAGACCTTCGACGAATTCGTCGCCTACGGAAAGGCGCATCCGGGGAAACTCAATTTCGCCTCGGCCGGGATCGGCACCACGCCGCACCTCGCTGGGGAGATGTTCATGCAGCGGACCGGGATCGAGGCGACGCATGTCCCGTATAAGGGAATCGGCGCCTCCTTCACCGACATGATGTCCAACAAGGTCCAGTTCGCCTTCAGCAGCATCGCCGGTGCCCTGCCCTTCACGTCGGACAGCCGGGTGATTCCGCTTGCGACCACCGGCGAGAAGCGCAGCAGCGTCTATCCCAACCTGCCAACCGTGCAGGAAGCGGGGCTCAAGGACTTCACCGTCGACCTGTGGCTGACGATTTTCGCGCCCGCAGGATTGCCGGCCGACGTGCGCGCCACGCTCAACCGCGACATCGCCAAGGCGCTCGCCTCGCCGGACCTCAAGGCCGCCTTCCAGAAGGTCGGCGCCGAGCCGCGCGGCACGTCGACGGATGCCGGCGCGGTCTTCGTCAAGGCCGAATACGACAAGTGGAAGAAGATCATCGTCGAGGGGAAGATCCAGGAGAACTGAGGCACCGCGCGATCCGGGCGAAGACCGCGAAGGAGGGGCGTCAGACATGTCGAATGTTCGGGCCGGAAAGGATTTTTGGTCCGGCGTGATGTTCATCTTCTTCGCGGCCGTCGGAGCCTACGTGGCGAGCGGCTATTCGATGGGCCGGGCCGGCCACATGGGGCCCGGCTATTTTCCGCTCGCGCTGGCGCTGGTCCTCGGCGGGCTCGGAGCCGTGCTGGTGGTTCGCGCGCTGCTCAACGGCGATGAGCCGGTTGAGCGGTTGAGGTTCCTTCCGCTTCTCCTGATGGTGGCCGGCGTGGTGGCGTTCGGGCTCGCAATCCAACCCCTCGGACTGGTGATTTCGCTCATCATCGTCACGATCTTCGCGGCGCTTGCCGGCCGACAATCGGGAATCGTCGAGATCGCCGCGATGGCGGCCGTCCTCGCGGCGTTTTCCGTCGGCATCTTCCACTACGTGCTGCTGCTTCCCATTCCGATCTGGCCGACCTTCTGAGCCGGAGATCCGATGGACTTCTTCAGCAATCTCTCGACCGGATTCGGCGTCGCGCTCACCGCGCTCAATCTCCTCTACTGCTTCATCGGCGTTCTTCTCGGCACGCTGGTCGGCGTCCTGCCCGGCATCGGTCCGGTGACGACTGTCGCGATGCTCCTACCGTTCTCGTTCACGTTGCCGCCGGAGTCCGCCCTCATCATGCTGGCGGGAATCTATTACGGCGCGCAGTACGGCGGCTCGACCACCGCGATCCTGGTCAACATCCCGGGAGAAGCCTCCTCGGTCGTCACCACGATCGACGGGCACAAGCTCGCGCTGCAGGGGCGCGCGGGGCCCGCGCTCGGCATCGCGGCGCTCGGCTCGTTCTTCGCCGGCTGCGTCGCCACCGTGCTCATCTGCCTCGCGGCGCCGCCACTCGCGGCGATCGCCCTCGAGTTCGGCCCGGCCGAGTATTTCTCCCTCATGGTCTGCGGCCTCGTCGCCGCCATCGTGCTCGCCCGCGGCTCCGTGCTCAAGGCCATCGCCATGGTGGTGCTGGGCCTGCTGTTCGGGCTCGCCGGAACGGATGTGAATTCCGGCATCCGCCGCTTCGACTTCGGCATCACCGGCCTCGCCGACGGGATCGAATTCGTCGCGCTGTCGATGGCGCTCTACGGCCTCGCCGAAATCGCCGTCAATCTCGAGAAGAAGGAAGAGAGCGGCGAGGTTACCGGGAAGATCGGGCGCGTCTGGCCGAACTGGAGCGACATCAGCTACTGCCTGCCCGCCATCCTGCGCGGGACGGGACTCGGTTCGCTTCTCGGCGTGCTGCCGGGAGGCGGAGCACTGCTCGCGGCCTTCGCCGCCTATACGCTGGAGAAAAAGGTCGCCAAGCCGCCGCGCCAGTTCGGCGATGGCGACATCCGCGGCGTCGCCGCGCCCGAATCCGCCAACAACGCCGGCGCGCAGACGTCGTTCATCCCGATGCTGACGCTGGGAATCCCGTCCAATCCCACCATGGCGATGATGATCGGCGCCATGATGATCCACGGCATCTCGCCCGGACCACGTGTGATGACGGACCGCCCGGCGCTGTTCTGGGGCCTCGTCGCCAGCATGTGGCTCGGCAACCTGATGCTGGTCGTTCTCAACCTGCCGCTCGTCGGAATGTGGGTGAAGCTGCTGCGGCTACCCTATCGGTTTCTGTTTCCGTCGATCGTGGTGTTCTGCTGCATCGGAACCTACACGGTGAACTCGAACGTGACGGATCTCTACGTCATGGGCGCCTTCGCGCTGTTCGGCTATCTGTGCATGAAGCTCGACTGTGAGCCGGCGCCGCTGATCCTCGGCTTCGTACTCGGGCCGATGATGGAGGAGAACCTTCGCCGCACGCTGCTGATCTCGCGCGGCGATCCGATGGTGCTGGTGCAGGAACCTATCAGCCTGGCGTTTCTTCTGGTCTCGGCGGCGCTGCTCATCGTCGTCGCGCTTCCGGCGATCCGGGAGAAGCGCGAAGAAGCCCTGCAGGAGTGATGTCCGGACGGGACATCGGCCGGCCGGCAGACCGGCATGCCTCTTATTTCGTGCATCGATCACGGGACTCATGACCCGATCGCACCGTCGGGCCGCAGGGGTGGTGACACGGCTATCGCCCGCTTTGCCCTGACGCAGAGGGGTCCGGCTTGCCAGCCCCGCCGCGGCGGGGAAGAATAGGTTTTGCACGCCGTCTGTCCACGACCTGACGATTTCGGCCTCGCGCCTTGCCGCAAGCGATCTCCCGACCTGCAAACAAGAAAGCACAACCGCAGTGACCATTCTCTCAGAACGCACCAAACGTATTCTCACCACCCATGCCGGCAGCCTGCCGCGGCGCGCGTCACTGTCCGCGCTTCTGTTCGCCCGCATGAGCAAGACCCCGTTCGATGCCGCCGCGCTGGCGCGCGAGACTCGCGAGGCCGTTGCGGAAATCGTGCGCAAGCAGCGGAGCCTCGGGATCGATATCGTCAGCGACGGAGAACAGTCGAAGACCAGCTTTCAGCATTACATTTCCGACCGGCTGTCGGGGATCGAACCGATCACCCCGAAACCGGGCGAGCGGCAGACCCGCGAGAACATGGCCTTCCCGACCTTCTACAAGGGAGGCGCACATTCCGGCTCCGCGCATGCACGCTTCGCCTGCACCGGCCCCATCAAGTATGTCGGTCAACAGCAGCTCGCCGAGGACCTTTCGAATCTGAAGGCGGCGCTCGCCGGGCAAGACTCGGTCGGAGTGTTCGTGCCGTCGGTGTCTCCGTCGAGCTGCGCCGGCACCATGGAGAACCGCTACTACAAGACCGAAGAGGAGCACGTGCTCGCGGTGGCCGAGGCGATGCGCGAGGAATACGAGACGATCACGGCGGCGGGCTTTCAGGTGCAGATCGACGATCCTCGCCTCGCCATGCACTACATGCTGTCGCCCAATGAATCCGTCGAGGACGCGCGCAAGTGGGCACGCCGCCGCATCGAAATCCTCAATCACGCATTACGCAACATTCCGCCCGAACGCGTCCGGCACCACACCTGCTACGGCATCAATATGGGCCCGCGCACCAGCGACATGGAGATGAAGCATCTCGCCGATCTCATCATCACCATCCGCGCAGGATTCTATTCATTCGAGATGGCGAATCCGCGCCACGAACACGAATGGCGGATCTGGGAATCGGTGAAGCTCCCGGACGACAAGGTCCTGATGCCGGGCTGCATCACGCACGCATCCGTCATCGTCGAACATCCCGAGCTCGTCGCCGAGCGGATCGTGCGGCTGGCGAAGATCGTGGGACGCGAACGCGTCATCGCAAGCAGCGATTGCGGCTTCGCTTCGACGCTTGCGCCCAATCAGCCCCCCGAGGTCGAGCCTGAAATCGTATGGGCCAAATTCGAAAGCCTGGTCGCAGGCGCGCGCCGTGCGCACAAGGGGGTCATGTCGTTAAGGACCCCGCGCGGGCGGAAATGGCGCGACTCCATACCGAG
>CAYVBN010000263.1:0-12121 GCA_964449645.1 uncultured Hyphomicrobiales bacterium | reverse complement strand
CTCGCGGGCAGCGACCCCGACCGCGTGCGCGCCATCGTGGCCGGCACGATCGACGCCGCGATCGCGACCAGCGACTTTTCCGCCCGGCCGGAACTGGGATTGAAGACGCTCGCGCGCGCCAACGAGGTGGTGCCGCAGTTCCTGCGCAGTTGCATCATCACGCGCGGCGAGGTCATTCGCGACAAGCGGGAGCAGCTCGTGCGGCTGATGGCGGCGGAGATCAACGCCTACAGCTACGCCATCGGCCACCGCGACGCCGTGGTGGCGATCGCCCACAAGGTGGCGAATCTTCCCGCGTCCGATCGCACGCCCGAGGCCAATTTCGACGAGGTGGTCGCGCACGGCGCGGTGTCGCCGACGCTCGAGATCGACATGGCCAAGTTCGTCTGGCTGCGCGATCTCCTCGCGCGCGACGGGCGGCTCGATGCGAAATTCGACCCGCGCAGCCTGGTCGATACTTCGGTTCGCGACGACGCCCTCGCACGCATTGCAGCGCAGCGCAAGGGCGCCAATTAGGAACGATCGGGAAGCCGCGAGGGTGCCGGGGCCGAAAGGCCCCCGGCGGCAGAGGGGTCTATTTCCCCCGCACGATCTCCTCGTAGGCGGGTGCCTTGTCGAGGAAGCCGCGGTCCATCATCCAATCGACCTTCTCGCGGAATTCCGCCGGCTTGTAGTTCTGGGCGCCCATCAGCTCCGGCAGCATGCCGTCCTTGCGCAGCTCCGGCTTGAGATCGCGCAGCAGCTCGGTGCGCGAACGGTCCTCGTTCTCGCGCAACCAGGCGACGGCGCGGTTGAGCGCGCGCATCAGCTTGTCGGCCGTCTCGTCGTCGACGTCGTCGCCCGCGACGATGCCGCCGCGCCACCGCAGCTCCGCGATCTGCCTGGAGCCGGCCTCGCGCGCGCGGCTTACCAGCGGCTCCATCAGGGCGGCGGCCTGCGTCTTCCCGCTGAGCAGCGCATCGAGCCGGTCGTTGGCGTGCACGAGCTTGATCTCGTCGAACGGCACGCCGGCGGCTTCGAGGACTTCGATCGCCGCATAGAACGTGCCGGCGTGCCAGGTGACGGCGATCGGCACGTTGCGCAGCTCCGCGACGCTGCGGATCGGCGAATCCGCCCGCACCATGAGGGCGCCGGTGCGTACCGTGGTGTCGAGGCCGATGATCTTGCCCTTGCCGAGCGTCTGTACGCGCTCGATCGCGCCCCATTCGCACACCGGATAGACCTCGAGCGCGCCCTGCTGGAGCTGCGATTCCTTCCAGCGCTGGGAGAAATCCTCGCAGCGCCCCTCGACGCCCTTCGGATTGTCTTCGTGATACTCGACGGTCAGTCCTTCGTCGGCGAAGAAGCCTTGTTCGACGGCGACGCGCCAGGGACGGTCGTGGGCATTGCTGTCGCTCTGCAGTCGGATGACGCGTGACATGAGGACCTCGGGTTTGGGTTGCGCTGCTGGAAAAATAGTGAAGTGGGCAGATAGACTCAACTGCCCCTCGGGCCGTTGGCACCTCTCAGGAACAGCCGGCGTTGAAAAGTTTCGGGGCCGGTCGCTACGTGTCCGCCGATCAAACCGGTTCGACGGCTTGTTCCGGAGGAGGTATCTCCGGTCGCGTGTCCGTGCCGCCCGGAAGCCCGTTCGACCGGCGGGCCCGGATCGCCTTCAGCTTGCCCCAGTCGAATTGGCATCCGGCCGAGACGCTCGGAAAACGCGGATGCTGCAGCAGTTTCTCGAGATCGAAGGTATAGAGGGCCAGTCGAGCGTGTTCGAAGAAGGGCGCCGCCGTGTAGCCCTGGAGGGTGCCGCCGGTCCTGAGATAGAGGCGATCAAAGAACGGATCGTCCGCGCGCGTGGTCATTCCCGCATGGGTCGCCCCGAAGCTGCGGAAGATCCGCGCCATCGCGAGCGAGAGATAGAGATAGAACGGGCGCTGTCGTCGAAATTCCGGCACCACGTAGATCGTCCGAATCCACGACATCCGATCGAAAGGACAGACGTTGGCGAACGACGGCGATTTGTACGGACAGGCCTCGAAGCCGGCGAACGCCTGGTTCAGAAAGTAGGCTTCGGCAAGTCCCTTCGGACGCGCATCGCCGTCGAGGAACAGACCGAGATAGACCGCATGCGGCAGAGGGAGTGTCCCGGGGCCATGCGCCGGCAGGCCGAGCGCCGCCAACGCGGCCTTCCTGGCATCCGCGATGAAGGACGAATCGGTCTCGCAGTCGAGAAGCGTGAGAATCACGTCGCACTCCGCTGAATCATCGAATCGCGAGCCGCGCCCACGAGGCGAATATCAAATCCGTGACAGGACAATAAAGCCGCTTCGAAATCCTCTGGTGGTAGCGGTAGCTGCGCTGCTCGCCTCGTTGATCATGCCGAAGGGTAGTGGAGGGGAGGAGTGGGCTCAACCATTGCGGAACGAGCCGCCACGCACGGCCGTTATGCGAAAAGGCAGCGATGGAGCGAACGATGGCCAAGCAGTCGAGACCGCAGAAAAAGACGATGAAACGCGTCATGCACGAGTTCAAGCACGGCGAGCTGGAGACGAGCCGTGGCAGGAAGGTCAAGAACCCCAAACAGGCGATCGCCATCGGATTGCGCGAGGCGGGCGCCTCGAAATACGAAAGCAGGGAGGAGAACGCCCGCAATCTGCGCCGTACCAAGCGGCGCGAACGTCAAGGACGTACCGAGCAGGCGCGCAAGGAGGGGAAATCGCGCAGCCGCCGCCAGACGGGCCGGGGTGGCAAGACCCGCGCCGAGCTCTATGCGCAGGCGCGGCGCCGCCACATCCCCGGCCGCTCGAAGATGGACAAGGCCGAGCTGGAGCGGGCGCTGCGGCGTTGAGCGGAGTGTGACGCCCAGGGGGCGTCAGGTCGCCTCGGCAGGTGAGGGGCCCGTGACGATATCGAAATGCAGCACCTCTTCGCGGGTGCCGTGCTTCTGATAGAGGGCGATCGCCGGATCGTCGCCGTAGTCGGCCTGAACGTAGATGACCCAGGCGCCGCGTTGCGCGGCAATGTCACGCAAATGCGCGATGAGGGCTGTCGCGATCCGCTGGCGGCGATAGGTCTCGCCGACCGCCAGATCGTAGATATAGACCTCGCGCCGCTCGCTCTCGAACTTGTCGAGCTCGTAGGCGACGAGCCCGCCCAGGACATCGACCTTCGCCAGCGCCGCGACAACGACGATATGATCTTTTGCCAGCAAGCCTGCCAGATAGGCATCGCTCGGAGGCTTCGCCCCATAGGTTTCGCGGTCGTCGAATGCCTCCCCGAACAGGGCGTTCAGCTTGCGAAGGAGGGGGACGTCTGCGGGCCCCAGACGACGGATGGTGATGTGGGAGACGGACATCGCACCGTTATAGCGATGGCAGCGCTCCAGAGTAGGGCGGCGAGGCGAGGCGCGAGAGGATACGATCGCCCGGCGTATGGCGATGACGACCCATGCCATCGTTTGGAGATGATTTTATCATTATGTATCAATGGCTTGGTGGGCGGAGGAGTGTTCCCGGTGCGTCACGCCCCGGCCCCGGCGCCTGCGTCCTCGTAGTAAGGAGCCTGCGGAATTGCGGATGGATCGCACGGGTTTCCGCTATGCTTCGGCACTTGCCTTGACAGGATTCCGAGCCGCTCCTTATATCCGGCCGTCCGGGCCGCATCGGGTGTTCCACACGGTTCGGAGCGCAAGGCGGCGGAGTAGCTCAGCTGGTTAGAGCAGCGGAATCATAATCCGTGTGTCGGGGGTTCAAATCCCTCCTCCGCTACCAACGTCCCCCACGACAATTTTCTCTCCAACGTCAGAAAACAAATTTTCTCCGACGCACGGGTCGCGCCGCTCCTATACTTCTGCAGCCCGCATTCGCAGCAATTTCTGCGCACACGCGCATCCGCATAATCAGCGAGGTTGCCATGACCAGCACGGTTGCCGAAAAGCGCGCGAAATTCCGCGCGTTGCATCAGGACGGCTGCTTCGTCCTCCCCAATCCGTGGGACGTCGGCAGCGCCAGGATGTTGCAGCACCTCGGATTTGCCGCCTTGGCGTCGACCAGCGCGGGGTTTGCATGGGCCAGCGGCCGTCCCGACTACGGCCTCACGCGCACCGACGTGCTGCAGCATCTCACGGCGCTCTGCGCGGCCACCGACCTGCCGGTCAACGCCGATTTCGAGTCCGGCTTCGCACGCGATCCCGAGGGCGTTGCGGCGAACGTCCGTCTTGCCATCGAGACGGGTGTGGCGGGCCTTTCGATCGAGGATCGGCAGGTCGATCCGCCGTTCGGCCTTTATGACAAGGACTTCGCCGTCGAGCGCATCCGCGCGGCGCGCGCGGCGATCGATCAGTCGGGCACGGGCGTCATTCTGGTCGCCCGCGCGGAGGTTCTGCTCAGCGATCCCGGCGCGCTCAAACCTGCGATCGACAAGCTTGTCGCCTTCGCGGAGGCGGGCGCCGACTGCCTCTATGCGCCTGGAGCGCGGGAGAAGGCGGACATCGCCGCCCTGGTCCGCGCGGTGGCGCCCAGGCCGCTCAACGTCGTGATGATGCGCCCGGGCCTGAGCGTCGCGGAACTCGCGGATCTCGGCGTGCGGCGGATCAGCATCGGCGGCGCACTGGCGCGGGTCGCTTGGGGTGCAATGGTGGCGACCATCGAACAGATCAAGGCCGGCTCCTTCGACGGCTTGGCCAGCGGCCTCCCGGGCAAGCAGTTGAACGAGATCTTCGGGAAGTTCGTTTAAGGCGCGACGAACAGGGAGGAACTGAATCGGGCGTTCGCGACGGAGCAATCTTTTCAGAAATCAGATGACTCCCGGCGACGGTACGTGCGGACTCATCGTGAGCGAGCCGGCCTGACGGTGCGCGACGCGCCACGGACGGCAACCCGGCTGGATTTTCGGCAAAGACATCTGAGTGCAGCGGAGAACAAAAAAGGGCCGCGCGTACGCGGCCCGGGTCTTCGTCACGTCGGATATCGTCCTGCGGCTACGCCGCCTTGGCAATCGGTTCGCCGCGGAATTTCATCTTGTCCAATGTGGTCATGTGGATGTTCCAGTTGTAGGCGTGACCGGAGAACTGCCGTTCGACGAACTCGCGGACGCCTGGGCGCGCGGCGAGGCAATCCATCGGGGCGATCACGTTATAGTGGCGCAGATGAAAGCCCAGAATGGCGTGATATGCGCACACGTTCATGGCCACTCCGGTGACGATGACATGATGGGTGTGCGGCAGGATCTTCAGACGCTGCAGCGTGCTGTCCATCATGGTCTGGAAGAAGGCATCGTGCGTGTGCTTCTCGACGATGGATTCGTTCGGCCTCGGCGTGAGTTCTTCGGTGAACTCCGCCCCCCACGTTCCTTTGAGGATGAACGGCTCCTGGCCGAAGATCACGAATTCGTCGGAGTCCGGGAAGCGGACCGAGTGAACATAGATCACCGGAGTGCCGTTCGACCGGCAGGTCTCGAGCAGCTTCTTCACACGCGGAATGACAGGATCGATTTCCGGAAAGTAGCGATGCCCACCCGGCTTACACCAGTCGTTTTCCATGTCGACGATGACAAGGGCCGTCGACTTCGGTTCGAGGTCGAACGATTTGTATCTGACGCTCTCGTCGTGCTTGGGGGTTTTGCGTTCCGTCACGGTTGCTCCTCCTCTCGGCTACAGCAGGCCAATTCAGTTCGACCGCAACCTGTCGCAGATCGGCGTCCCGAGCAATCCGCGGGCCGGCTATGCTGAAATAGTGGCGAGGCTATAGGTGGTCCGCGCGGGCACGGAGGCGCGGCTTCAGGCGGCCGATCGGCCCTTGCCGGAATGTCCCGAAAACTCGGTGCTGCGGATCACGTCGACAAGTGTGTCGATCTCCTCGGCGCACGCCTTGCTCCGCAGAAGCCGCAGGTCGACCTCCAATGCCGGCACGTCCACGTCCAACTCGACGAGGGTGCCGGCCGCGAGGTCGCCGGCAATGTTGCGGCGCAGGCAGCAGGAGAAGCCGATCCCCGCCGCGACCAACTCGCGAACCAATCCGAACTCGTGCATCTGGGCCGTCACATCGAGCTGCGAGACGCCGGAGCGCATGAGCAGGTCAGCGATGGTTCGACCCAGATACGACGTTCGGTTCGCGGACACGAACCGATGCTTGGCCAGCTCCTGCGGGGATATTCGGCTCATCCGCGCCAGCGGATGCTTCGGCGAGGCAACGAACGACAGGCGACAGCGGCCGATGACCTCGCTTCGCATGCCGGCAATCTCTCCGGGGCTGATCACGAGCGCCATGTCCACCGCGCGGTTTGCGAACAGCTCGCAAACTTCGGCGAATGTGCCGGTATGCGTGATGAGCTCGACTTCGGGGAATTTCTTGGTGAAGCAGGCCAACGCCCCGGGCAGAATGGAATGAGAGACCGAGCGCTGCGCCGCGCACCGCAGCTGCGGACGACGCTCGCGCGCGTGACGAACGAGATCGGCGGCGAGCTGCCCCGCACCCCGGACCGTTTCGCGCGCATATTCGCAGAACCGCTGTCCGGCCTCGGTCAAAACAGGAGGACTGCCGTTGCGGCGTCGGAACAACTCCGCACCGACGCTCCGCTCGATCGCCTTGATGTGAACGCTGACCGACGGCTGCGAAATTCCGAGCGCGTCGGCCGCCGCGCTGAACCCTTTCGAATCAACGACGGCCAGAAAAACCTCGAGGCGCCGGAGTGTCACCGGAAGCATGTCCGTGCGGATTTCCCTCGTTTCGCCGCGCGTCACGATCTCATCATAGCGCCCCAGCTATGGCAAGATAGCCCGCTGCCGCATTGCCATGGCGCGGCATGAGTCCGAACGTAAGGCAACACGTTTCTGCGCGGCGGCAAGCGCATATCTGCGGTGCGTACTGCCGTGCTCCCTGTTACGGGGGATCAGAACATGTCGGCTTTCCGATCGGTTGCCCGCGTCGCACTCTACGCTCTCGCGGCAGCATGCCTCTCGTGTGGTTCTGCTGCCGCGGAGGAATGGCCCGCTCGAACCGTGCGGATCATCGTCGGCACAGCCCCAGGAGGAACTGCGGACTTGCTGGCGCGCCTGGTCGCCAACCATTACAGCAAGGCCTTCAACCAGAATTTCGTGGTCGAGAACAAAACCGGCGCCGGGGGGCTGATCGCGCTGGAATATGTCCGCGGCTCCGCGCCCGACGGATATACCCTCGTGGTCACCGGCGGCAGTCAGCACACGATCCTGCCGTCGATGATGAAGAATTTCCCGTACGATCCGGTGCGTGACCTGACGCACGTGGCGATGCTCGGCGGTCCTCCGGCCGTCCTCGCCGCAAATCCGGATTTTCCCGTGCACAACTTGGCCGAGCTTGTCGCCCTTGCCAAAAAGCAGCCGGGGAAGCTGAGCTTCGGGTCGCCGAGCACGGGCACCCATGGGCATTTGACGGCCGAGCTGTTCAAGCAGCTCGCCGGCATCGAGATGGTGCACATTCCATATCGAGGAGCCAATCCCGCCATCTCGGACCTCGTTGCCGGCCATGTGCCTCTCGCGTCGACGACGCTCTCCTCTGCGGCGGCATTGATCCAGGCCGGAAAGATCAGGGGGTTGGCGGTGACGTCGGCCAAGCGCGTGGACGGCTTTCCGGATATCCCGACCTATGCGGAGCTCGGCTATCCGGATGTGACCTCGTTGGCGTGGTTTGCGGTCTCGGGTCCCGCCCACCTGCCTGCGGACATCGTGCGGCGCTTGAACGTCGAAACGTACCGGATCCTGGAGACTCCCGAGGTGGCACAGCGCCTGAAGGCGGAGGGATTGGTGATCCCGGATCATCTCGATCCGGCTGAACTCACCGCCCTGGTGGCCGCCGAGCTCAAGCGCTGGGCGCCGGTGGTGCAGGCCTCGGGTGCCAACGCGAGCAATTGAGCCGGTGCCGCCCGGATGATCGCGGGATAATTGTCCGCGTTTCCGGATGCGGGGTTGCCTGCAGGCCGCGGCGCGTGCGGCGGCCGGTGCGTGTCGATGATCGCCGCGTCAGTCCGAAGCGCTCTCACGCCACCTTGGCGAAGAAGGTGCGCAGCATCTCGCGCACGTTCTCCATGCCCTGGTTGATATCGTGGCTGGTCTGCGTGACGCTCTCGGCGGCCGTGCGCGTGAGCGCTGCGGAGGCCGCGCTCGCCTGCAGGGCGGCATCGAGGCTGCCGAACGCTTCAGTCACGGCACTCGTGTCGGCGGCGACCGACTCGGCGGCCGAACTCTGACCTTCGGTCGCGCCGACGATCGAGTTGACTGCGCCGCCCATGCGCTCGACCGCGTCGACGATCGATGCGATCTGCTCCGCCGCGCGTGTCGTCGCCGCCTGCATGGAGCTCACGTGCGCCGCGATCTCGCCGGTCGCCTTCGCGGTCTGGTTGGCGAGCGACTTCACTTCCTGGGCGACGACCGAGAAGCCCTTGCCGGCCTCTCCGGCGCGCGCCGCCTCGATCGTCGCATTGAGCGCGAGCAGGTTGGTCTGCTCGGCGATCTCGCTGATGAGCTTGACGACCGAATTGATGCTCTTGGCGTTCTCGATCAGCACCGACACCGCCTCGCGCGCTTCGGCGCCTTGCCGCGCGGCGTCGTGCGCCTGCTGCGCCGCTCCGTTGGCGCTCGCGCCGACGTCGTTCATCGAGCGGCCGAAATTCGTGCTCGTTTCCGCCGCCGCCTCGAGCCGCACGCGCGCCTGCCCGAGCACGGCCGACGCGGTCGCACATTTCTCGTCGGCCGCGACGGCCTCCTCCTGCAGCGTCTTCGCCGATCCGTGCAGATTTCCGGTCTGCTCCCGCAGGCCGTCGAACACGCCGGTGAGTGTCTTGTCCGCCTCGGCGACGGCGGCCTGCAATGTTTGTCGCCGGGCTTCGAGCTGCCGCTGGATGCCGCGATCATAGACACCGAGCACGACGGACATGTCCACCATGGCGAGCCGAACGAAGGCGGCCGCCAGGGCGGCGGCCCGGCGGCCGGAGAGCGGATGAAGCGCGCCGATCGACTCCACCACCGGCGCGATCACGGCGGCATAGCCCGCCACGTAGTCTTCGGGCGCGAGCGCGATGCGGACGTGTGTCTGGCCGACCCGGTTGACGCGGTCGAGGTAATCCTCGCTGTCGGGACTCTCGATCAGCCCGAGGATGTGGGCGGTCTGCCGTTTCTCGATTCCTTCGAGCGGGACGGTTACCTTCCGGGCCAATTCGGGGTCGGACGCGATCGACTTGTAGAGCGAGTTGAGAACGGCCGAGCCGTGCTGCTGGACGAGGGCAACAAGCTGCTTGCACTCGCGCTCGGAGAGCGGGGCGTAGTTGGAGATCGCGCGCACCCGATCAAGCGCCTCTTTGATCTGCGAGGTCATGGCCGGCTCCTTGGTCTGCACGCAACGTCACCATAGGAACGAGCGAATTAACGCAGACTTAACCGTAACGGCCCGCCGGCCGCGTGCGGGCGCCGTGGGCGACACCGATCACTCAGGCGTGATGGAGAACGTGACAGGAAAAGGAGGCCGCGCAACGCGGCTGACCGGCCCTACGTTTCAGCCGGTGAATCTATCTGCACGTCTCGTGCGCAGCGTCCCCTCACGGGACCGCCGCGCACGCTGCTTCCGACAAGGTGTTCAGGCCAGCATCCTCAGGACGCCTCCGCCTTCACCGGCACGGCCACCGTTTTCTTCGCCGGCCGCAGGCGGACGTAGATCTGGACGACGATCAGGATCACGCACATCGCGATGAACACCGCGCTGATCGGCCGTTCCACGAACGTCATGATGTCGCCGCGCGAGATCAGCATGGCGCGGCGGAAGTTCTCCTCGAAGCGCGATCCCAGAACGAAGCCGAGCAGGATCGGCGCCGGGTGGAAGTCGAGCAGGAGGAGGATGTAGCCGAATATGCCGATGGCCAGCGTCTCGCCGACCTGGAAGAGGTCGTTGTTGGCGCTGTAGACCCCGATGCAGACGAAGAAGAGCGCGCTCGGGAACAGGTAGCGGTAGGGGATCATGAGCAGCTTCACCCAGATCCCGATCATCGGCACGTTGAGGATGACGAGCAGGATGTTGCCGATCCAGAACGAGGCGATCAGGCCCCAGAAGATGTCCGGGTGCTCGCGGATGAGCTGCGGGCCGGGGACGATGCCCTGGATGATCAGGGCGCCGAGGATCAGCGCCAGCACGGCGTCGCCCGGGATGCCGAGGCTCATGGTGGGAATGAAGTCGCCCTGCACCGAGGAGTGCGTCGAAGCCTCCGGGCTCGCCACGCCCTCGATGGCGCCGTGGCCGAACTTCTCCGGATTCTTCGAGACCTTCTTTTCCGTCGCATAGGCCACGAAGGACGCGATGGTCGGACCGGTGCCCGGAATGAGCGAGCACAGGCTGCCCACGAGCGTGCCGCGGAACATCGCCGGGAGCGCGCGCTTCAGTTCTTCCTTGCTCGGCCGCAGGTCGCGGAAGCGGACATTGGAGTACTTCGTGTTGACGGTCACGAGCTGGTTGACGCTGTTGAGGAACTCGGCGATCCCGAACAGCCCGAGGGCGAGGCCGGCGATCTCGACCCCGTCCTGAAGCTGCGTCAGCCCGAAGGTGAAGCGCGTCGAGCCGTTCTCGATGTCGGTGCCGACGCACGAGAGCAGGAGCCCGAGGGCCGTCATCGCCACGCCCTTCACCGGAGAGCCGCGCGCCAATGTCGAGCCGGCGAGCAGGCCGAGCAACATCAGCGAACAGACCTCAGCCGGCCCGAATTGCAGCGCGATCCGCACCAGGATCGGCGCCAGGAAGATCATCTCGGTGATGCCCCAGGAGGCGCCGATGAAGGAGCCGATCACCGAAATCCCGAGCGCAACACCGCCCTTGCCTTGCCTCGTTAGGGGAAAGCCGTCGAGACACGTGACCGCATGCGGCGGATGGCACGGCAGGTTGAGCAGGATCGAGCAGATCGCGCCGCCGTACTGCGCGCCGTAGAACACGCCAGCCAGCATCAGGATGGCGGCGACCGGCTTCATGCCGAAGGTCAACGGCAGCAGGATCGAGATGGTGGCGAGCGGGCCCATGCCGGGCAGCACGCCCACCATGTTGCCGACGACGACGCCGACGAAACACCAGAAGATGTTGTGGGGCTCTAATGCGACACCGAAGCCGTACCAGAGGTCTGTAAGCGCAGTCTCGATCAAAACGGCCCCCAATGCGTTGATCCCCAGCGCAGGATCGGAAATGGCACGCCCAGCACGTAGGTAAACAGCAGCACGCCGAAGAAGGTGACGCCGGCCGCCAGCACGAATGAGCTTTTCAGCGTCGCCGTCCGGTCACCCAGCGCCGACACGAACACGCACGCGAAAGTGGCCGGGATCAGCCCGCCGTACTCACCCAGCACGATGAACAGCAGGGGGCCGGCGATGATGCATCCCCATCCGCGCCATTGCAGTGTGGCGGGGAGGAAGCGTTCGTTTTCATCGATCGGCGACGCAACGGCGGGCCCGGCGATCATGATGCCGAGCAGGATGAGCAGGATGCCGAGGGCGACCGGGAGGAAGCCCGGTCCCATGTGCATGAGCGTGCCGACGTTGTAGCTGTAGGCTTCGATCGCGGCTCCGAGACCGATCAGGATCAGCATCCCACCGGCGTAGAAGTCGCGTTTGTGTTTTAGAAATAGGAGCGCCCGGCGCAAAGGTGTCCCCTTCGCCTTAATCAGATCGCCCCACTGAAATCCAGCAGATTTCAGGCAGCGATTCAATGCTCAATCGCTGAAACCGCTTTCCGACGCGAGGACAACTGCCGCGTCCGGCGCAAAAATGCCGTGGCGCTGCATCGGGATGGGGGTGCGCCCATCCGTCGCTCCGCGGCGCGTGCTTCTCTCCTTGCCGTAAGGGTCGACGACCGGCGCAACCGGCATAGCGCGCCATGCGAATGGCCCCCGCGAGGGCTGCGGTCGATCGCGTCCGGCGTGCGCGAGGGGAGGGAGGCTGCCGGAGTCGGTCGCCTCATCTCGGCCGCGTCGTCTCGGTCGTTATGGCCTAATCGGAATGGCCTGAATATCGGACCCTGCCGGCACGCCGATGGCTCCTGCCCGGAATGCGATTTGACAAGCTGCGCGAAAGATATCATCGTTATGATGTTTCTCGGAGCGTCCTCATGGCCGCGCATACCGCGATCGAGCCGAT
>CAYVBN010000262.1:0-2659 GCA_964449645.1 uncultured Hyphomicrobiales bacterium | reverse complement strand
ACTTCTACAAGCTGCGCGCCAAAGTGATGGTCGAGGACCTCTCCGAGGTGCTCGGCGTGATGGCGATCTGGGACGGCGCAAGCGCGACCGACTGCGGGCTCTGCTATGCGGACCCGCGCCTCGCCACGCTCGGCATGCGCTGCATGCTGCCGCCGCATCTCGTCGCCGAGGCCGCCGCGGACCTCGGCGCGACCCTCGTCGAGGCATCGGCGTATGAAGCGCACCGCATCGCGCACGGCATCCCGCGCGGCGGCCTCGACTTCAATTACAACGAGGCCTTCCCGCACGAGGCCGACATGGATCAGCTTGGCGGCGTCGACTTCCAGAAGGGCTGCTATGTCGGCCAGGAGGTCGTCTCCCGCGTCGAGCATCGCGGCACCGCGCGCAAGCGCGTCGTGCCGGTCACGTTCGAGGAATTCGCCCCGCAGGAGGGCGTCCCCGTGACGGCCGGAGATCTCGCGATCGGCGTGATGGGCTCGGCCATCCGCGGACGCGGCCTGGCGATGCTCCGCCTCGATCGCGCCGGCGAGGCGCTCGCCGCCGGGCAGTCTCTGCTTGCGGGCGGCATCGCGCTCACGCCCGTCAAGCCCGGCTGGGCGCGCTTTGCCTGGCTCGGGGAAGCGAAGGCCGCGGAATAACCGCGCGGCCGCCGGTCGGGGTATAAGAGAGTTCCAGACTCATAGTGCCCGGACGCTATCGCCTGCCATGCCCGCCGTTCCGCACCCCGATGGACTTCACCGCTGCCCGTGGCCCGGGCAGGACCCGCTCTACGTCGATTATCACGACCAGGAATGGGGCGTGCCGGAGTATGACGACCGCGCGCTTTACGAGAAGCTGATGCTCGACGGCTTCCAGGCCGGGCTGTCGTGGATCACGATCCTGCGCAAGCGCGACAACTTCCGCCGCGCGTTCGATGGCTTCGCGCCGGAGAAGATCGCCCGCTACACGCCCCGCAAGGTCGAGGCGCTGATGCAGGACGCCGGCATCGTGCGCAATCGCGCCAAGATCGAAGGCGCGGTGCTGTCCGCGCGCGCCTATCTCGAGCTGATGGAGAAAGGCCTCGGCTTCTCGGCCCTGTTGTGGGATTTTCTCGACGGCCGGCCGCGCATCAACCGTTTCCGCTCGACCTCGCAGATCCCGGCCGAGACGCCCGTGTCGCGCGCAATCTCGAAGGAGCTCGCGTCGCGCGGCTTCAAGTTCTGCGGCCCGACGATCGTCTATGCCTTCATGCAGGCGGTCGGCATGGTCAACGACCATCTCGTCACCTGCCATCGCCATGCGCCGCTGTCGCAGCCGACCGCCCGGAGCTGAGCGATGAGCCGCCCGAAACCGGCCGTGCCGGCTGTCCGGCCCTCGGCGGCGCGTCCGCGTCCGACCACGGCGACTGCGGCGCGCGCGTGGCAGCGCATGCTCTCGGGCCGCCGGCTCGATCTCCTCGATCCCTCCCCGCTCGACATCGAGATCGCCGACATTGCGCACGGGCTCGCCCGCGTGGCGCGCTGGAACGGCCAGACGAGCGGCGCGCACATCTTCTCGGTGGCGCAGCACACCTTGCTGGTCGAGTTGATCGCCCGTCGCCGCGCCGGCCAGCTCGACCGCCGGCTCGGACTGGCGCTGATGCTGCACGACGCGCCCGAATACGTGATCGGCGACATGATCTCCCCGTTCAAGGCGGTCATTGGCGATGCCTACAAGGAGGTCGAGAAACGGCTGCTGCGCGCCATCCACCTGCGCTTCGGGCTGCCGCCCGATCTGCCGCCGGAGATCGTCCGCCTGATCAAGGCGGCGGATCATGCGGCCGCCTTTCTGGAAGCCACGCGCCTCGCCGGTTTCGGCCTCGAGGAGGCGCGCCGCTTTTTCGGACGCCACCAGGCCCTGCCGGTCTCGACCGAGCGCGATTATCTGACACCATGGCCGGCGGAGGTGGCCGAAGAGCGATTTCTCGATCGTTTCGGCAAGATCGCCGACGGCTGAGAGCGCCCGTATCCTGGTGTATGTTACCGTCGATGTCCGAGGTCGATCGATGATTCACGTCTGCCCGCTCGCCAAGCTGCACGCAACGGTCGAACAAACGGGCGCGCGCCACATCGTGTCCCTGCTCGGCGACGCCGGCGGCATGTCGCGCCCGGCCTGCGTCGCCGAACAGGATCACCTCTGGCTGCAACTGCACGACATCACCGCGCCGCTCGACGGCCAGATCGCCCCGGAGATGGAGCACGTCGAGCGCCTGATCGCCTTCGCGCGGGCCTGGCCGCGCGCCGCGCCGCTCGTCGTGCATTGTTATGCCGGCATCAGCCGGTCCACGGCGGCCGCCTTCGTGTCGGTCTGCGCGCTGAACCCGCAGCGCCGCGAAAGCGAGATTGCCGCACGGCTGCGCAGCGCCTCGCCGACCGCCCTCCCGAACCTGCGGATCGTCTCCATGGCCGACCGGCTGCTCGCCCGCGACGGGCGCATGGTCGCCGCCATCGAGTCGATCGGCCGCGGCGTACCGGCGACCGAAGGGCAACCGTTCCGGCTCGATCTCGAGTGAGGCGCATGGGCGAGCCGAGCCCC
Source organism: uncultured Hyphomicrobiales bacterium (assembly GCA_964449645.1). Taxonomy (GTDB): domain Bacteria; phylum Pseudomonadota; class Alphaproteobacteria; order Rhizobiales; family Xanthobacteraceae; genus CAYVBN01. The sequence continues at coordinate 106 of CAYVBN010000262.1, read as the reverse complement.
CTCACGCCGATCGAAATCGGATTGACCGCCGCGATCGTCGCGGTCGACGGCGACGATCCGGCCATCCTGATCGCCGGCGATCGCCAGAAGGGCGAAGCCCGCGCCG
>CAYVBN010000261.1:0-4424 GCA_964449645.1 uncultured Hyphomicrobiales bacterium | reverse complement strand
GCCGCGGCTCCTGTCGCACAAGGCCGATACGCTGATCATCGCCGGCTGCTCGACCAGCGGCTGCGTGCGCGCCACCGCGGTCGACGCCTGCCAGTACGGGTTCCGTCCGATCGTCGTGCGCGAGGCCGTCGGCGACCGCTCGGCCGCGGCGCACGAACAGAGCCTGTTCGACCTGCATTCCCGCTACGCGGACGTCTGCGGGATCGACGAAGTCCTGAGCTATCTCGGCAATCTCTGACCGATACTTACCCGGTGCATCCCATGCGAAATCACGCCCGTTTCGATTATTCTCCGATCACGCATCGCAAGCCGTGGACGCTGCCGAATGGCGCGCGGGTCGCCGTGTGGGTCATCCCGAACATCGAGCATTTTCTGTTCGACCGGCCGTCCACGTCAGTCACCGCCGTCACCACCGGCCTCGTGCCGGACGTGCTGAACTATTCCTGGCGCGACTACGGCGTGCGCGCTGGCGCCTGGCGGATGATGGACGTCATGGAAAAGCACGGCGTGAAAGGCACGGTCGCGCTCAATTCGGATGTCTGCGAGTTCTATCCGCAGCTGATCGAGGCGGGCCGCGCGCTCGACTGGGAGTGGATGGGGCACGGCGAGAACAATTCGACCTTCATCACCAAGTACGAGGAGGAGGAAGAGCGCCGGATCATCAACCGCGTCGCCTCGACGATCGAGAAGGCGTGCGGCGCGCGGCCGCGCGGCTGGCTGAGCCCGGCGCTCACGGAGACGCACAACACGCCCGATCTCCTGGCCGAAGCCGGGTTCGACTATGTGGGCAACTGGGTGAATGACGAGCAGCCCTATCCGATGAAGGTGAAGAAAGGGACGCTCTATTCGATCCCCTATTCGATCGAGATCAACGACATTCCGGCCTTCCTCGACCATCATCATACGGGCGAAGAATTCGGCCAGATGATCTGCGACCAGTTCGACGGACTGTACGAATCCGGCGCGACCTCCGCCCGGGTGATGGCGATCGCGCTGCATCCGTTCCTGATCGGGCATCCGCACCGGAGCAAGTATTTCGACAAGGCGCTTGGCTACATTCGCCAGCGGCAGGACGTCTGGTTTGCCAAGGGTGGCGAGATCATCGACTGGTACAAAAAGACCTGCCAGTAAGCTCACCTGCATGCCGAGAAAGCCTGCCAGTCGCCCCGCAGTGGTGTCACGTCCGAACCGTCGCGGCGGCGAGGCGAAGCTCCGCGCGCCGCAGGCGCTTCATACGCCGCAGAAGAACGGATCGATCGTCGACACAGTCACGGAGGGGATCAAGCAGCGGATCCGGGACGGCCGGTTCGCCCCCGGTCAGCGGCTCGTCGAGACGGACTTGCAGGCGATCTTCTCGGTGAGCCGCGGCCCGGTGCGCGAAGCCATCCGCCGGCTCGGCTCGGAGGGGCTCGTCGACATCCGGCACAATGTCGGCGCGATGGTGCGCTCGCTCTCGCGCGACGATGTCCGCAACGTGTTCCGGGTGCGCGAGGTGCTGGAGGGCCTCGCCGCACGGCTGGCGGCGGAGAATGCGGCGCAGGGCGCGGACCTTTCACCCCTGCTCGCTCTCGAGCGCCGGTTCGAGAAGGAGTTTGACGGCACCGGCGCCAAATACATCGCCTACAACGATGCCTTCCACCAGATGATCGTGAGCTTGAGCCGGAACGATCACCTCGTCGAAATGGCGCATCGACTGCAGGTCCGCGTCTACCGCGTGCAAGCCGAGCAGTTGAACTCGTCGCAGGCCTTTCAGCGTTCGCGCGCCGAGCACAAGGCGATCGTCGCTGCGCTGCTCGATGGAGACGGCGACAAGGCCGAGCGCCTGATGCGCCGGCACATCCGCCACCGCCTGCCGGACATCCTGGCCGATAGCGGCGACGCGTTTGCTTGAGCAACTGCGCCCGGCTGCACCATCCGTTCGCGCGTTGCAGGATATCGGCGGCCCCGCGGCCTTATGATTTGGAAGAAGGCTCCAGCGCCTCGAGAAAACGCACCGGCTCGCCGGTCGCGGGCGTCGTGATCTCGCCCTCCCACATCACCCTGCGCCCGCGCACGAGGGTGCCGACCGGCCAGCCGGTGACGGCAAGGCCGTCATAAGGCGTCCAGCCGGCCTTGGAGCCGATCCACGCATTGGTGATCGTCTCCTGCCGCTTCAGGTCGACGACCGTTAGATCGGCATCGTAGCCGACCGCGATGCGGCCCTTGCACGCGATGCCGAACAGGCGCGCCGGCCCGGCGCTGGTGAGATCGACGAAGCGTGCGAGCGAGAGGCGGCCGGCATTCACGTGGTCGAGCATCAGCGGCACGAGCGTCTGCACGCCGGTCATGCCCGACGGACTCGCCGGATAAGGTTTCGCCTTCTCCTCGCGCGTGTGCGGCGCATGATCGGAGCCGAGCACGTCGACGATCCCCTGCGCCAGGCCGCGCCACAGCACCGCCTTGTGCGCCGCCTCGCGCACCGGCGGGTTCATCTGCGCCAAGGTGCCGAGGCGCTCGTAGCATTGCGGCGCTTCGAGCGTGAGATGATGCGGCGTGACCTCGACCGAGGCGACGTCCTTATGGTTCGCCAGGAACTCCATCTCCTGCGCGGTCGTCACGTGCAGCACGTGCACGCGCTTGCCGGTCTCGCGGGCGAGCCGCACGAGGCGCTGCGTGCAGGTGAGTGCAGCCGTTTCATCGCGCCAGACCGGGTGGGAGCGCGGGTCGCCGGCGACCTGGAGCTGCTTTCGCTCGCGCAGGCGGTACTCGTCCTCGCTGTGGAACGAGGCACGGCGGCGGATCGCCGAGAGGATGGCCCGCACGCCCGCGTCGTCCTCGACCAGCAGCGATCCGGTCGAGGAGCCCATGAAGACCTTGATGCCGGCCGCCCCCGGGAGCCGTTCGAGCTCCGGCAGGTCGCGCACGTTCTCGCGCGTGCCGCCGACGAAAAACGCAAAGTCGCAGTGCATGCGGCCGCGCCCGCGCGCGATCTTGTCGGCCAGCGCCTGCGCGCTCGTGGTGGTCGGGTCGGTGTTGGGCATCTCGAACACGGCCGTCACGCCGCCGAGCACGGCCGAGCGCGACCCGGATTCGAGGTCTTCCTTGTGGGTCGGGCCCGGCTCGCGGAAATGCACCTGCGTGTCGATGACGCCGGGCAGAATATGGAGCCCCCGCGCGTCGATCACCTCGCCGGCCGAGGCGGGCGACAGGCTGCCGATCGCGGCGATGCGCCCGTCCCTGATCCCGAGGTCGCGCACGCCCTCGCCGTCCTGGTTGACGATGCTGGCACCCCGGAGAACGAGATCGAAGGTCTCGGCCATGCGCCCCTGCCCTTGTGACGGTTCCGCGAGCGCCTTACGTTCTGCGGCATCGATTGGCAAGGGACCGTCACGCGTGGGGCGACTTCATTCGAAGCGTTTATGCCTTTGATTCGAGGACGATTTTGTTCGAAGAATCGGTATCTAGTATGAATCGTGCCCTGGAACGCGACATGAAGGCAGCCCTCCTCCCCGACCGCGGTGTCATGAAGATCGTCGGCGACGATGCGCGCCGTTTCCTCGGCGGGCTCATCACGGCGGATGCCGGCAAGGTGAGCCCGGGACAGGCGTGCTTTGCTGCACTTCTCACGCCCCAGGGGAAGATTGTGGCGGATTTCATTGTGGCGGAAGCGCCGGACCGAGACGGCGGCGGCTTCTTCCTCGATGCCCCGCGCGCGCTCACCGGCTCGCTTCTTGCGAAGCTCAACTTCTACAAGCTGCGGGCCAAGGTGATCGTCGAGGATCTCTCGGAAATCCTCGGCGTGCTGGCCGCCTGGGACGGAACGGGGACGACCACGCGCGGACTGTCCTATCCGGACCCGCGCCTGCCGGCGCTCGGGCTGCGCGTCATGCTGCCACCGCATCTCGCGCAGGATACCGCCGCCGAGCTCGGCGCGACGGTCGCCGACGCCGCGGATTACGAGGCGCATCGCATCGCGCTCGGGGTTCCGCGCGGTGGGCTCGATTTCGGTTACGGCGAAGCCTTCCCGCACGAAGCCGACATGGACCAGCTCAACGGCGTTGATTTCACGAAGGGCTGCTATGTCGGCCAGGAGGTCGTCTCGCGCATGGAGCATCGCTCGACCGCCCGCACACGCGTCGTCCCGGTCGCCTATGACGAGTTCGCGCCCGAAGCCGGCACGCCCGTGATGGCTGGTGAGAAGACCGTGGGCGCGATGGGCTCCGCCGCGCGAGGCCGCGGCCTCGCCATGCTGCGGCTCGACCGCGTAGCGGACGCGTTCGCGGCCGGGCTGCCGCTCGTCTGCGGCGGCATCACGCTTCGCCTGGTGAAGCCGGACTGGGCGCGCTTTCCGTTTCCAGGCGAGGCAAAGGCCGCCGAATGAGCGCAACCACCATCCACGCCGACGGCCTGCGCCGCTGCCCCTGGCCAAAAGAGGACCCGCTCTA
>CAYVBN010000260.1:0-2778 GCA_964449645.1 uncultured Hyphomicrobiales bacterium | reverse complement strand
ACCGACGTCGGCCGCATTTGCAGGCGCGATCGAAGCATGCGCCGCCGCCAAGGCCGGCGCGTCGTTCACGCCGTCCCCGACCATCAGGACACGGCGGCCTGCGCTGGTCAGCGCGCGCACGTAGTCCAGCTTCTGGTCCGGCAGCACGCGCGCAATTCCGGGCACTCCGAATTGCGACGCCATCAGCGTCACCGGCGCATCCGCATCGCCGGAGACGATGGCGATGGGAAGGCCGCGACGCTGCAACTCGCCGACGGCATGTTCCGCCCCTTGACGCTGGCGGTCCTCCAACCGGAAATGCGCTTCGCATCGTCCGTTTCTGGAGAGGACAACCCCGGCCGCCGTCGGCTCGTCGGCGGTCGCCCAGTCCGCGCGTCCGAGCCGGTACGTGATGGAGCCGAGCCGCGCCTCCAACCCCGACCCGGGATGCTCGACGATCGAGTCGAATTCCGGGGCGGGCATGTCCGTCCCCTGAGCCGCGACCGCGATGGCTTGCGAATAGGGATGACGCGAATGGGAGGCGATGGCCGCCGCGATGCGCAGCGCATCACGCGGGATGGAGTCCGCGTTGACCAATCTCGGACTGCCGAGCGACAGCGTTCCGGTTTTGTCGAAGATCACCATGTCGATCTCGGCCAGGCGTTCGATCGCGCTGCCGTCCTTGGCCACGATACCTTTCTCGAACATCCGGCGCGCCGCCATGACGTGCACCATCGGCACCGCGAGCCCGAGCGCGCAGGGGCAGGTGATAATGAGAACCGCGATGGCGGTGGTCATCGCCTGATGGAGGTCGCCGGTCCATAGCATCCATCCGGTGAAGCTCGCCAGGGCCAGCGTGTGCACAACGGGCGCATAAAGCCGCGCAGCCCGATCGGCGATCCGGCGATGGACGGAACGACCCCCTTCCGCGGCCTCCATCATGCGGATCATGTCGGCGAGGAACGAATCTGCGGCGGCCGCGGTCGCGACGATTGTCAACAGGCCGGTGAGGTTGAGCATGCCTGCCTGCAGGATCGTTCCGGCCGTTGCCGTTCGAGGGACGCTTTCGCCCGAAATCAACGAGCAGTCGATCTCTGACCGGCCGCTCACGACTCGGGCGTTCACCGGAATGCGATCCCCGGCGGCAAGCGCGATGATCATGCCGGGTGCGATCTCGTCGAGGGCGACATAGTCGCGACCGCCATCTGGGCGAACGACGAGCGCGCCTCGCGGAGCAAGCCGTGCCAAGCTCTTGATCGCCGTTCGCGCCCGCTCGCGCATGACGTGATCGAGGGTGCGGCCGATGAGGAGGAAGAACAGCAGCGATATCGATGCGTCGAAATAGGCGTGCGGCCCGTGGCGCACGGTCTCGAACAGGCTCATCGCGAAGGCGAGGGTGACGCCGATCGAGATCGGCACGTCCATATTGGTCTGCCCGCGCCGCAGGCTTGCGAAGGCCGATCGGAAGAATGGCCTTCCGGCATAGGCCAGGGCCGGGAAGGCGATGGCCGCGGAGATCCAGTGAAAGATGTCGCGCGTCTGCGGTTCGGCGCCCGACCAGACCGAAACCGAGAGCAGCATGATGTTGCTCGCGGCAAATCCCGCGACGGCGAGCGCGCGAAGCAGCCCGGGCAGAACGACGTCTTGCGCATCGGCTGAAGGGTCGTCGAGGTGAGCTCGATATCCGATGCGCTCGAGCGTCTCGATGACGGGCGGTGGATCGCGGTCCTCCCGCCATCGGACCGTCACCCGCTTGCTCGAGAGATTGACGCGCGCTTGCTGGACATCGGGGAGTTCGCGCAGCGCGCTTTCGATCTTCTGGATGCAGCCGCCGCAGTGTATGTCGGGAAGAGAGAACCGTGCCTCGAGCGACCCGTCTCCGACCGCCCGGCTGGCAAGCCGCACCTGCTCGCGGGCCGTGTCCGCGGGGCGGGGCGCGTCGGCGATGATCGCTCCGCAGCAACTCATGGCTCGGCCTGACCTGTGCGGACCGTGACGTATGCGTGCCAGGCCCCGTGTCCAACCAGCGGGAACACGACGATCAGGCCGATGAGGCCCGTGGCGACGCTCAGCAGGAAGAGTCCGAGGATGATCGCCCCCCAGAGGAGCATCACCGGCAGATTGTTCCAGACGAGCGCCATGCTCGTGCCCATCGCCGTCAGTGCATCGACGCGCTCGTTGAGCAGCATCGGAATGGAGAACGCGCTGATTGCGAACGAGAACGCCGCGAACAAGCTTCCGATCGCGCTGCCCACGACGATCATCGCCCAGCCGATCGTCGTGCCGAACAGCATCGGAACGATATGATCCAACCCCGGAAACGGACGCAGACCGAAGAACAACGCATATATGATGATGGCGGCGCGCATCCACAACAGCATCAGCATGCAGAGCAGCACGCCGGTGAACAGCAACTGGCCGCCCGATCTCGGCTTGACGAAGATCATCTGCAGCAGCCCGACGGGTTCGCCGGCCGCGATGCGCCGGCTCTTTTCATAGAGCCCGATGGCCACGCCCGGGCCCACGACCATGAAGCCCGCGAGCGCCGGGAAAAGGATGTAGTCCCACCCGAGCGCGAACAATCCGGCGACGATGCCGAGCGAGACCAGGAACACGATCAATCCGTAGGCAAGGCTCGTGGTCGGGCGCACCATGAGATCCCGCCACCCTGCACGCAGCCAACTCACGGACGTCTTTGCTGGCAGGTGGCGCTTCCATGTCGTCGCTCGGGGCAACGGAGGCACGACGGCCGGAATGGTGGTCATATTCTCCTCCCTGAGCTCAACCGGGTTTCGACCG
>CAYVBN010000259.1:0-1576 GCA_964449645.1 uncultured Hyphomicrobiales bacterium | reverse complement strand
CGCGACACGGCGCGGTTCCTGCTCGACGCCGGATATCGCTGGCAGGGCGACGTGTTCGACGACGACCGTCCCTATGTGCAGCAGTTCGAGACGGGGCGGATCGTCGCGATCCCGCTCACGATGGACATCAACGACCTTCCGCACGCGATGCGCTTCGGCCGCTCGCCGCGGCAGTTCGTCGAACTGTTCGACGATCTGTTGGCGCACGCGGTCGATGGCGAACCGGAGGCGCTGATGATTGACGTCACGGCCCATGCGCACGTCTACGGGCGTCCGGCAGGCGCCTGGGCGATCGAGACGATCGCCAGGAAGGTGAAGGCGCGCGGGGATGTCTGGATCGCCACCCGAGCGGAACTGGCCGATCACGTCGCCAAGGCCGTGTCCTGAGGCGCGGGACAGCACGGCATCCCAATCCGCCAAACGCGTGCGGGTCCGGGGAACGCAACGGGGAATGCAATAAGCCATACCTCGTCTGTGGCAATCCCGGTTGCGTCGATGTTATTGCGGGTGACGAGCAAATTGCTGTATTTGCAGCCCCGACCGGCGGACGAGAACGCCCGCACCGAGCGTGACTGCGCATCCCTACGAGAGGACCCCCATGAAGATCGTCGGATTTGAAACCCAAGCGGGCCGCCGTCTCGGCATCGTCGCCGGCGATCAGGTGATCGATCTGCAGGCGGTCGCGCCCGACCTGCCGACGGATCTCGGCGACGTGCTCGCGCGCACGGGCGGCGAGCTTGGAGAGCTTGCCCGTCTCGCCGAGCGGGCGCCCGCTTCGGCCCGGCATCCGCTCGCCGGCCTGAAGTTCGCGCTGCCGGTGGCGCGACCGGGCAAGATCATCTGCCTCGGCCTCAACTATCTCGAGCACGTCAAGGAGGGCCGCTACGCCAACGACGTTCCGAAATATCCGACCATTTTCATGCGCTGCCTGACCTCGCTCGTCCCGCACGAGGCGCCGATCATCCGGCCGCGGGTCTCCGAGACGCTCGACTACGAGGCGGAACTCGTCGCCGTCATCGGCAAGCGCGCCAAGCATCTGACCGTTGCCAATGCGGTGTCCTGCATCGCCGGCTATTCCTGCTTCAACGAGGGCTCGGTCCGCGAGTTTCAGCGGCGGACGAGCCAGTGGGACATGGGAAAGAACTTCGACCGCACCGGCGGCTTCGGGCCCTGGATGGTGACCGCGGACGAACTGCCGGCGGGCGGCAAGGGCCTGAAGATCGAATGCCGGCTGAACGGCAAGGTCATGCAGTCGGACAACACGAACAACATGATGTTCCCGGTCGCTGAAACGCTCGCCGACGTGAGCCAGGCGATGACGCTCGAGCCGGGTGACCTGCTCATCACCGGCACGCCGTCCGGCGTCGGTCACGCGCGCAAGCCGCCGGTGTGGATGCGGAACGGCGACGTCTGTGAAGTCGAGATCGAAGGCGTCGGACTGCTGCGCAATCCGATCCGCGACGAGGAAGCATAAGCACATCGGCCGCGGTTGAAGTCCGCATCCGCCCGCGCAACACTCCGAATCGGGGGTGGGATTCGCGTCCCATTCGACGATCAGGAGAACGGGATGATGCGG
>CAYVBN010000258.1:0-6535 GCA_964449645.1 uncultured Hyphomicrobiales bacterium | reverse complement strand
AGCTCCGCGATCAGATAGGCGGTCGCGTGGCGGTGATAATCGGCCGACAGATAGGCCACCTTGATGCGCGGCCCGGCGAAGCGCGTGGGATTCCATTTGCGCGGCTGCTCTGCCGGCAGTTCGGCCTGCGCGAACAGGCGGGCGGATTCGAAAAGGATGGCCGGGTCCGAACTGCATGTGACCAGGACCGACGGCTCGACGACCGTTCCGTGCGCGACGAGCTTGCGTGCCCATTCCTCGAGTCGGTCGATCTCGGCCCAGTCGCAATTTTGCAGCTTGCGCGTCAGGACAGCCCCGATCACGCCGATATCCGGCCTGATCCGAACCGCCCGTTCGTGACTGGCGTCGGCCTCGTTCGCCCGGCCCAAAGCCCGCAGGGAATTGCCGCGGTTGATCCAGGCTTCGGCAAAGTCTGTTCTCACCGCGATCGCGGCGTCGTAGCTGGCAACGGCGTCTTCGTGGCGCCCGAGCAGCGCGAGGGCATTGCCGCGGTTGGCATGCGCCTCCGCAAGGTTCGGCGCGATCGCAATCGCCCGGTCGTAGCTCGCAAGAGCCTCGGCGAGGCGGCCGGCGCGTTCGAGCGCGAAGCCGCGATCGCACCAGAGATCGGCGCGGTCGGGACTGATTGCGAGCAGCCGCTCGAAGTCGGTGACGGCCTCCGCGCCACGGCCGAGCACGATCAGCACCTTCGCCCGGTTGGCATACGCGTCGATCAGATTGGGATCGTGCCGAAGCGCGCGATTGAAGCTCTTCAGGGCTTCCTCGGGTTGGTTCAGCGCATTGAGCGCGAGGCCGAGGAAGTTGTGTGCGCCCGCGTGCTTCGGGTTCAGCTTCACGACCTTGCGCAGCAGGTCGGCGGAGCGGTCGGGCCGGCCTTGTTGGCCGCAGGCGACTCCCAACAGGAACAACGCTTCCACGTTGTGGGCGTCGCCGGCCAGCACCTGCGAATAGCGCGCGGCGGCTTCCTCGACGTCGCCGCCGCGGTGCAGCAGCAAGCCCTCCTGGAGCAGAAAATCCGACGCAGGTTTCATCGCCGCCGCGACCAACTCGCCCGGACCGACAAAGCCCGTTCGGCTCAGAACCGATTGGGGTCGCGAGCATCCCAGCGCCGGCAGGCGAGATGGCGATGGCCCGTCTCTTCACCCGCGGCGAAGCGGCATCGTAGTCGGCACGGCGGAGAAAGGCCGATATCTGCCGCGTAAAAACGGAGCTAAATAAAATAACTTTTACATAAACAAATGGACGGGCAAGCGGGATCACGCCCCGGATCGGATATGACCCGTTTCGTCCGGCTGAACCTGACCCGCTACTCGGCCAATGCACCCCGGCGGATATCGGCTCCGATCATGAGGCGAGAGCCGCCGAAGCGCGTGCGGTAGACCTGCAGGTTCTCGAGCACGCGCTGGACGTAGTTGCGGGTCTCGGAGAACGGGATGCGCTCGACCCAGTCGATCGGATCGACCCGCGTGTCGCGCGGGTCGCCGTAGCGCGCCACCCATTCCTTCACGCGCCCGCGGCCGGCGTTGTAGGCGGCGAAGGCCAGGATGTATGAGCCGCGATAGTACTGCAGCGCCTCGCCGAGCTCGGCCGAGCCCATCTGGACGTTGTAGGCCATGTCGTGCAGGAGCCGCTTCTGGTCGAACGTCGCCTTGAATTTCCGCGCGACGTAGCGGCCGGCCTCGGGGGTGACTTGCATGAGGCCGAGCGCCTTGGCGCTCGACACCGTGCGCGGATTGAATTCGCTCTCCTGGCGGACGATCGAATAGACGACCGCCGGCTCGACGCTCGGGCCGATCGCCTCGTAGTGAGGAATGCCGATGGTCGGGAAGGCGTAATGGGCCAGCGCGAGGCCCCGTCCGAGCGCGGTCTTGCCGATCAGCAGCACCGCCCGGGCGTCGTTATTCGCCGCAGCGACCTCCGCCAGCATGCACAGCGCGCCGACGTCGCGGCTGCGGTCGGCCAGGTCGAGCACGAACGGGATGACGAGATCGCGCTCGTCGACCGCATAGAGAAGCTCGGCCGCCCGCACGACCTCGAGGCGCCCGAGCGCGGCGCGTCTTTCCGGACCCAGCGCCGGGGCCGGGGGAATCTCGATCTCCCGATGGCCGAGCCGTGCGGCGGCGAGCTGGCCGTAGTAGGCCGTGGTGAAGCGCGCCGCCCGCTCGTAATCGGCACGCGCCTCCTGCATCCGGCCGGCGGCTTCCGCGGCGCGGCCCTGCCAGTAGCCGGCACGGGCGAGCGAGATCGGGTGTGTCGTCACCTGGCCGATGCGGGCGAAGTGCACCGCCGCCGTCGCGGGATCGTTGAGGAAACGCAGCGCGATCCAACCCGCGGTGAAGTGGTGTTCGACACGGTAGTTCTCGCGCGTCGGCGGCACGGCGTCACGCGCCACCAGATAGGCGGTACGCGCGTCGCCGATGTCGAGCAGCTTGCGGGCGACGAGCCGCCGCTCGATCCACCATTGATCGAGATCGCCGAGCCGCTCCGCGTCGTGCGGCACCGCCAGCATCAAGTGGCCGGCCTCGGCGATCTTGTCGTTGCGGCGAAGCCATTGGATGCGGCTGAACATGTAGCCGGGGTCGTGCCGCGCCTCCGGTGGTACCGCGTCGAGCAGAGCCTTGGCATGCGAGGACTTGGTGATCACCGCCGCGCGCGCCTTGGCGATGGCGAGATCCGCGCCGCCGAGGCGGTGCGCCATGCGCATCGCTGCGTCGATGTCCTCCGCGTACAAGCGCCGGTCCATGCGCGCCTTGTCGTCGGCACGGCTGAGGAGATCGCGGAACGCATTGTCGGCCTGCGTCTCGAGGTCGCGCGAGAAGGCGTCGTTGCGCCACGCTTCACGCGCGTAGAGCTGGGCCGTCTGGCGATCGCCTTGCGCCAGCAGGGCGCGCGCGAGCGCAAGCCGCCCCTTGGCGGACAACGGTTTCGTGCTGGCGAAGAAGGCCCGGACCGTGCGCGGGTCGACGCGTTCCTGCCAGAGGATGGCCTCCGCCCGCCGGCGCAGCAGGCCGACGCTCGGCCAGGTGGGATTGGCGGTGATGAAGGCGTCGTAGCGGGCAAAATTCACGCCGTCGTCGTCGCTGCGCAGGATCACCCATTCGACCAGCTTGCGCGCCAGCGGATCGCCGATCTGCCGCTCGATGTCGCTCGCAGCCGCGTCCTTGCCGGCGCGGGCGAGCGCAATGGCCTGCTTCACGGCCGCAATGTCGGAGGCGGGCGTGGAGGAGGTCGGTGTTGCGACGAAGGGCGTCGCCGGAGCGACCGGCTCGGCCGACGCGATCGAGAAAGGGACGGCCGTGGCGGCTTGTCGCGGTCCGGGCTCGGCCGCCGGCGCAGGAACGGTCAGCGCCAGCGGACGCGGCGGCGAACTGAAGACGACCTTCGGCCGCGCGCGTGGAACCGGCACAGGGTCAAGCGCGGCGGTTTTCGTCTTTTCGGGAGTTTTCTTGTCGGGAGTCTTCCTGTCGGATGTCTTGTGCTCGGTTTTGGCCGGCTTGCGGGCGTGGTGCTGGGAGGCCTTCTCGCCGTGCTTTGCCGCCGATTTCGCGCTGGCTTTGGGAGGTTCCTTGTGGGTTGCCGGGGCTGCTCCGGCGGGCGACGCAATCGCGAGCGCCATGGCCAGCCCGATAACCGTACCGACAGTCCCCTCCCGTTGCCGCAATTCGAGGCGTCCTTTCCGTCGCGAGAATCACCGGGTCATCACTGTAGAACCTAGATGATTGATTCGGCTTATGAAACAGTAAGTGACCGGATCCGGCAAGCTTTCGACACGATCGCGGCAGAAAGACGGTCGCTGGTGCTGCGGGGCTTTCGCTCGTTGTGCCGAGCCGGTATCAATGAGCCGAGCGAAATGCCGCGCTCGTGTGGCGGATCGCGTTCGAGGAGCGTGTCATGGCTGCGAAGACGAGCTTTCGGGGATCGTTCACCGCGCTGGTGACCCCGTTCAAAAACGGCTCGCTCGACGAAAAGGCGTTCCGCGACCTTGTCGAATGGCAGATCGCCGAGGGCACGAACGGCCTGGTGCCGGTCGGCACCACGGGCGAAAGCCCGACGCTCAGCCACGACGAGCACAATCTGGTGGTCGAATGGTGCGTCGATCAGGCGCGCGGCCGCGTGCCGGTGATCGCGGGTGCGGGATCCAATTCGACCCGCGAGGCGGTCGAACTCTCGCGGCATGCCGAGAAGGCGGGCGCCGACGCGGTTCTGATCGTCACGCCGTACTACAACAAGCCGACGCAGGAAGGGCTCTACCAGCACTTCAAGGCGATCAACGACGCGATTGGCATCCCGATCATCATCTACAACATTCCGGCCCGCTCGGTCATCGACATGTCGGTCGACACCATGAAGCGTCTGTTCGAGTTGAAGAACATCGCCGGCGTGAAGGACGCGACCGCCAACGTGGTCCGCGTCTCTCAGCAGCGCGCCGCCATGGGCGCCGACTTCAACCAGCTCTCGGGCGAGGACGCGACGGCGCTCGGCTTCATGGCGCATGGCGGCCACGGCTGCATCTCCGTCACCTCCAACGTGGCGCCGCGGCTCTGCGCCGAGTTCCAGAACGCGTGCCTGCGCGGGGATTTCGCCACCGCGCTCACGCTGCAGGACAAGCTGATGCCGCTGCACACCAATCTCTTCATCGAGACCAACCCGGCGCCGGCCAAATATGCACTGTCGCTGCTCGGCAAGTGCGCGGAAACGGTCCGGCTGCCGATGGTGCCGCTCGCGGAGAAGAGCCGCGCGGCGGTGCGCGACGCCATGGTCCATGCCGGGCTGATCAACTGATGGCGTGCGCCGACAGCCTCTGAGGCTGCGTATTCCGTTCGATCAGGTCTGGCGTCTGATGCCCCGCACCGACCGTGCCGGGGTCACGCGGCCGCCTTGCCGAGCTCCGCGCCGCAGTGCTTGCACCTCGTCGCCGCCGGATTGAGATCATCGGAGAGGCACGCCGGGCAGGTCTTGGTGGGAGGCGGTTCGCCGAACACCGTCTTGCCCATGCGAGCCATGACGAACTTGTAGGGCACGACGATCAGGAAATAGACGACCGCCATGAAAATGATGAAGTAGATGATGGCGGAAATCAGCGCGCCGAGGTTGAGATAGGTCCCGTCGCCACCGTCCGCGACAAGCTGCCAACCGAGCCCCGGCCCTTTTACGTTGCCCTGGGCCGCGGCGATCAGTGGGTTGACGATGTCGTCGGTGAACGCCTTGACCAGATTGCTGAACGCCAACGCGACGGACAAGCCGACGGCCACGACAATGACATCGCCGCGCATCAGGAAGTTTCTGAAGCCCTTCAGCATTGCCATCTCTCCTGATCGAGGGTCATGAGCAACGATTTCTATACGCCACCTCCGAGTGCCCGTCCTCGGACGCGCTCGGCACGTTCAGCGTGCCGGCTCCCACCGCTTCGCGCAAGCGGGAACATCGCCTCACCAGTCCTGCCGGCATCTGCCTGCTCTCGACCGGGCGGCGCCGGGCGGGCATTCTGATGCTCGCTCATCGGGTCCCGTTGGCCTCTGAAGCTTCAGAAGTTCAGTTTCTCGGTCAGATCGCATGCGCAAGCTGTTGAAAGCTCAGGGCTGGCACGAGGCCGGCGCGGTCTTGTTGACCGGCCGGGCGATCGCCTAATACCCATGCGGAATACCCATCGGATCTCCGGTCGCCCGCTCGGCCGGAGGCCGATACACGAGATGGATCGACGCCACGATGGCTGCGAAGAACGAAAGAGCCTTGAAGGTCGTGGCCGACAACCGCAAGGCGCGATTCAACTACGAGATCGGCGAGACCTTCGAGGCCGGCATTGCCTTGTCCGGCAGCGAGGTGAAGTCGCTCCGGCAGGGGAAGGCGACCATCGCCGAATCCTATGCCGACGCGCGCGGCGGCGAGATCTGGCTCGTCAACGCCAACATTCCCGAATATCTGCAGGCCGGACGCTTCAATCACGCGCCCAAACGCCCGCGCAAGCTGCTGCTGCACAAGCGCCAGATCGCCAAGCTCGCCGGCGCGGTCGAGCGCGAGGGTATGACGATCGTCCCGTTGAAGCTCTACTTCAACGAGAAGGGACGGGCGAAGGTCGAGGTTGCCCTGGCGCGCGGCAAGAAGCTGCACGACAAGCGCGAGACCGAAAAGCGTCGCTCCTGGGACCGCGAGCGTGCCCGTCTGCTGCGCGTGAAGGTGTGAGGCCCGGCCGGAGAAAATCGTGGCGGCGATCAGCGTGAAGTTCGACCACTGCGTGGTCCACGTCTCCGACTGGGAGCGCTCGAACGCCTTCTATCGCGACGTGCTCGGCGCCGAGGTTGTGCGGCGCGGCCAGGGCTGGGCCTATCGCTTCGGCGACGTCCAGCTCAACCTGCACGGTCCCGGGCTCGACCCGACCCCGGTGGCGCGCCTGCCCGTCGCGCCGGGCAACAGCGATCTCTGTTTCGAATGGAAGGGCCCGATCGAGGAGGCGCTCGCGCATCTCGCACGCTGCAATGTCTCGGTCGAGCTCGGCCCGGTGGAGCGCAACGGCGCCCGCGGACGCGGGCTCAGCGTC